>JBAZOX010000206.1:0-4864 GCA_041648535.1 Desulfobacteria bacterium
TAAGCGGTTACCAACTCCAATGTTGCAACAATATTACAATAAAATGCTCATGATTACAATCACTTTACCTCTATTTTACCCTTTTCCTACAGATTCAACGACAAGGGTAAGCGGTGCGCTTCTCAGCATCCGCTTAACCCGCTGGTTGTGTGTTTTATTTATTTTTGGAATATCTCAGTTTGAGGTACTACTAATGAAACGATTCCTTTTTTATGGTTTAGTCCCAACATTTATATGTATGACGTTCCTATTGGGATGCTCCTGGGGAACATTCTCAAGTGTTACTTGCACCCCTTCAAAGCCAGCAAGTTTTAACGCATTCACAAGTGCCTCGCTTGCTTTAGAGAAGGTGGGATCAAATATTTGGATGTGTACTCCCGTGGTCATTACAAACCCAGCAGAAAATATCCTGTTTGGAAGATGGATAGTAGTCTTCCCTCCTGTCCAGCTTATAATTCTCCATCCAGCCTTGGTAAGAGTATCCGCAATCCCTAAAGCGAACATTAATGTCTCGTTATCACCACCCGATATATCAAAAACCGTTCCTGAAAACTTTTTAAGACCGATCGCTAATTTTGCACGTTGGTCTTCGCTTATATCCCGAGGTGCCCTGAATTTAGCTAATTCAAGTTTTGCTTCTTCTGCTCGAGCATTGGCTTCTGCAATTTGGCCGTCTTTTTCTTTTAATTCACGTGCGAGTTTTTCATCTTTTATCTTTCCAGAAACGACAACCGCAAACGTGGCAATCACACCAAACACTAAAGCACCTATCAATACCCAATTAGCCAGTGAATATACTTGGTCTGCGGTCATTTTTACTCCTATTGTTTTCATATTCTTAATTCTGGTCATCCTCACAGTTCTTGTGGGTATAGCAGTGGAGGTCTATCTCATAAAAGACTGGTGGAGGAAATATCATAGCTCGTCTACACAACAATGTTATTAAGCGACAAAATAAGTATAGCAGAAATAGGCTTTTTTGTGAAATAAAATTGCCATAACCCATTAATATAATTATATTCACTTGTCGGTTAACACCACAAACGGAAGGAATACACTACAGCAATCTATCCTTCAATCAGCTTCTTAAATTCATCTTCAGTCATAATATTAACACCTAAAGCCCTTGCCTTGTCGGCCTTGGAACCCGGGTTTTCTCCAGTTACAATACAGGTGGTGCTATTGCTGACAGCAGATGCCGCTTTTCCCCCTAATTCTTCTACCCTTCTTTTGACTTCGTCTCTTGTGAATGAACCCAGGACTCCTGTGAAAACAAAAGTCATTCCTTCCAATTTGTTTTCTTTCCGGGGTTTGATTTCAGGGTATCTTACCCCTGCTTGTTTTAACCTATCTATCACTCTAAGGTTATCTGTTTGTTCAAAGAATTTAACAATGCTCTTTGCTATCTTAGCCCCAATCCCATGGGTATGGGTTAGTGTATCTTCAGTCGCGTTTACCAGGCTTTCCATGTCTTTAAAATTGTTGGCCAATATCTTGCCGATATGTTCACCCACATGCCTTATTCCCAGGGCATAGAGCAGTCTTTCCATGGTAGTTTCTTTGCTCTTTTCAATAGATTCTAAAAGGTTTTGAGCGGACTTTTCAGCCATCCTTTCAAGTTCTGTAAGGTCTTCCTTAGAAAGGGAATACAGGTCAGCCGCATCCTTTACGAGCCCCTTATCTGTCAATTGGGCAACCAGCTTGTCTCCCAATCCATCAATATCCATGGCCCTTTTTGAGGCAAAATGCTTGATGGTTTCTTTAAGCTTTGCAGGGCAGGAAAGCCCCAGACATCTTTGGACAGCCTCATCTTCGGATCTGAATACCCCTGCACCACAGACAGGGCACAGTTCCGGCATGGTGAATCTTTTTTCCTCCCCTGTGCGTTTTGTCTCAATTACCTTGACCACCTCAGGGATAACGTCTCCTGCCCGTTGTACGACCACTGTATCTCCAATCCTTATATCCTTCTTTGCAACCTCATCCTGATTGTGCAGGGTTGCCCTGCTAACCTCAACCCCTCCTAACCTGACTGGTTCCATTATTGCCACCGGGGTCAGGGCGCCTGTCCTTCCCACCTGCACCACAATATCCTTAATACTGGTGGTTTCCTGTTTGGGTTCAAACTTATATGCCACCGCCCAACGGGGGCTCCTTGATACTGTTCCCAGTCTGTCCTGTAATCTGAGACTGTTGACCTTTAAAACAATACCGTCTATCTCATATCCCAGATCGTCTCTTTTTTCAGTCATCTCCCTATAATAGTTGATAATATCTTCAAGATTTCTGCATATTCTGATGTGGGGTATTACCTTTAGACCCCATTGATCAAAGGCCTTTAGGATTTCCATGTGGGTGTCGAGGGATGTGCCAATGACCCTCCCAATTCCATGACAGAATATATTGAGGGGTCTTTGAGCGGTTATATTTGAGTCCAACTGACGCAGAGAACCTGCTGCAGCATTTCTGGGATTGGCAAAAAGCGGTTCTCCTTCATCTTCTCTCCTTCTGTTGAGTTCTTGAAAATCTCCTGTCCCCAGGTAAACCTCTCCCCGCACCTCCACCAATTCCGGAAATTTTCTTTCTTTACCAATAAGCCTCAAAGGAATAGACCTTATGGTTTTGATGTTCCGGGTAACCCCCTCTCCAACGACTCCGTCTCCTCTGGTAGATCCTACAGTGAGCCCTCCCTGTTCATATACAAGCTCCACTGCTACACCATCCACTTTAGGTTCGGCAATGTAGTCAATATCTTCCGTAGTGTTTAGAAGCTTTTTTATTCTCTGGTCGAACCCTTTTACCTCTTCTTCATTCATAGCGTTGGTCAGACTGAGCATAGGGAGGGAATGTTTAACCGGCACAAACTCATTCAGGGGGGGTGCCCCTACTCTTTGAGTGGGGGAGTCAGGGGTAGTCAATTCAGGGGATTCTTTTTCCAGATTTTCCAGTTGCCTCATCAACTTATCGAACTCAGCATCGGATATCTCAGGGTCATCCAGTACATAGTAACGGTAATTATGATAATTGATCTTTTCTCTCAATTCATTGATTATATGCCGAGAGTCACTTTTTTTCATAACAACACCAAACGAAGCCTTAATTAGGTTACACTTAGATTGACAAAATAATATTGACAACCCCAGTATTCTTAAATATTATGTAATAAAAACAATATAATAGTAAAAAGGCTTTTTTACAACAGAAAATATCTATAAATGGGAGAAGAACCAGATCATGAAATGTCCCTTTTGCTCCAATCTTGACAACAGGGTTATAGATTCAAGGCTTAGTAAAGACGGTAATATCATAAGACGTCGAAGAGAGTGTTTGGATTGTAAAGAAAGGTTTACGACCTATGAAAGGGTTGAAGAGGTTCTTCCATCGGTAGTTAAGAAGGATGGACGCAGGGAACCTTTTGATCGAACCAAGATATTTAACGGGATTAAAAGGGCATGTGAGAAACGTCCGGTAAGCATTAATGCGATTGAAAATGTGGTTGATGAAATAGAACGGGAATTTCAAGACAGCGGTGAAAAAGAGATAAAGTGCTCGGATATCGGTGAGAGGGTAATGAGAGCATTGCATGACTTAGATGCAGTGGCTTACGTCAGATTCGCTTCAGTTTACCGTCAATTCAAGGATGTAAGCGATTTTATGGTAGAAGTCCGGGAACTTCTTGGGGGGCAGAAGGAAACTAAGAAAGAGTGAGTTTTGAGAGGTATGAATAAAGAAGAGTACATGAGATTAGCCATTAGGCTGGCTAAAAAGGCCCGAGGCAGAACAAGCCCCAATCCTTTGGTAGGGGCTTTGGTGGTTAAGGAGGGTGAGATTGTTGGTAAGGGTTTCCACCAAAAAGCAGGGGAGCCTCATGCCGAGATTAATGCCATAAATAACGCGGGGGGTAAGGCCAGAGGAGGAGAACTGTATGTTAACCTGGAACCCTGTAATCATTATGGAAGAACTCCTCCATGTACCAAAACTATTATTGATAGCGGAATTAAAAGGGTGTTTGTTGGGATGGAAGACCCCAACGAAGTTGTGGCAGGCAGGGGTATTCAATGCCTGAAGGATAATGAAATATATGTGCAAACAGGCATACTAAGAGAGGAATGTCAGAGGTTAAATGAGACATATATAAAGTATATAACTGAAAAAAGGCCATTTGTAATTCTCAAATCAGCGGCCAGCTTAGATGGCAAGATTGCTACCAGGGTTGGAGATACCAGATGGATTACCAATGAAAAGTCCAGGGCTTTTTTACACAGGTTGCGGGACGAGGTAGACGGGATTTTGGTAGGGATTGGTACGATTATGGCAGATGATCCTGAGCTTACTGCCCGTTTAAATGGCAGGAAGGGTAAAGATCCTGTAAGGATAGTTGTTGACAGCAAGTTGAGGATAATGCTTCGGGCAAAGGTTTTAAAGCTTGAATCTGAGGCGGGGACCATTATTGCCACCACTGAATTGGCACATAAGGAGAGGATAAAAAAATTAGAGGAATTAGGGGCAAGGGTACTTATTGTCGGTTCCAAAGACAATAGAGTTGATTTGCGGGAGCTTATGTATAAACTTGGCAAACTGGAGATTACCAGCCTTCTTATTGAGGGTGGCGCTGAGATAAATGCCTCTTCTCTTGGTAGCGGCATTGTAGACAAAGTTTTATTTTTTTATGCTCCCAAGATCATAGGGGGGGCAGATGCATTAGGCATGGTAGGTGGCGAAGGCGTTGAGAAGCTTCATGATGCCATTAATCTAAAGAATATCAGGGTTAGAAGATTGGGAGACGATATTTTAGTTGAAGGCTATGTGAATAAGGGGTAATATGTTTACCGGATTGATAGAAGATCTAGGTACCATAAAGAAG
>JBAZOX010000207.1:0-4808 GCA_041648535.1 Desulfobacteria bacterium
AATACGGTGCCAAACACAGCATACCTTTGGTATGTATGTGAAAGACGCAAATTATTACAGTCTTTTGACCATGAAGAATGAAGACCTTTTGAATTCACGGGTGATGGATAAGATTACCCCTCTTCTTAGAGGGCTGGATGTCAATATATTGCAGGCATTTATTCTAAATGGTATATTGGGTATCAGCGATCAAAACATGGAAAGTCAAAAAAATGTTAATTTCATTGAAGACGGTGATGAAGCTATAGAGTTAGTTAAAAAGGACAAATATCAGTTAATCTTCTTGATGAATCCAACTATGGTTAAGCAGGTTAATGAAGCTGCCTGTGCACGAGTAAGGATGCCTCAAAAGTCTACTTTTTTTTACCCGAAACTTCCTTCTGGATTAGTAATCAACAGCATCCTGGGGGTAATCCCTGATTAAGACCAACGTAACAGTCCGCGGGGTTCGGTTAGCAGGGGACAGGAGAGCTACAGGAATCGGTTGTCAGGGATCAGGAAAAAGGAAGGCTGATTGCTGACAACCGACAATTGACGAAGGGCCGACTGCTGACCCCTGACCCCTATGAACTAATACGAGCCTATCATGGAAAAACCTTATCAAATTATCAAAGATGACGAAACCCTTGATAACTTGTTAGTTGGGGATTTAAAGATCCTTCAAAAAAGAGGCGGATACCGATTTTCTATCGATGCTATACTCCTTGCAAATTTTGTTGGTGTCCCCAAAGTTGAATCTATCATAGAGTTAGGTACCGGATGTGGCATAATACCCATTTTATTAGCTTACAGAACCAAAATTAACAGGATAGTAGGGGTTGAAATTCAGAAGGACATGGCTGAAATGGCAAGCAGAAGTGTTGGGTTAAACGATCTTTCCAAGAGGATTACAATCATCCATGAAAATATAAACAATCTAAAGGGATTATTTAAGGCAGAGACTTTCGATATAGTGTTTAGCAATCCACCTTATCGAAAGGTAAATTCTGGAAGGATTAACCCAGATTATCAAAAAGCTATAGCCCGGCATGAGATCGAATGCTCTTTACAAGATACATTAACAGTTGCAAGATACTTAGTAAAACCAAAAGGTAAAGTGTACCTTATCTTTCCTGTTGTCAGACTTGGAGACTTGATGTACAATCTCAGAGAAACCATGCTTGAGCCTAAAAAACTACAGATTGTCTATCCTAACATAAAGTCTCAAGGAAAGCTTGTTCTAGTAGAGGCCTCCAAGGGTAGGGGGGCAGGGTTAAAAATACTAGAACCCCTTTTTACTCATGATCTGAATGGGGATTCCAATTCCTGATCTTCTCTAAAACTTCGAAGTTTAGCATCCTTGATTATTGTGCGTGAAAGAGCATCTCGGGTTTCAGGATCTCTTATGTGAATCAAATCCTTGTTTATGCTTTCCAGATAGCTTTTATCTAACTCTATATCCAACCATTTTCTATGACTATCCATAACCTTTATATCTTTGTGCCCAGGAATTTCACCGAGGCTGAACTGTACCTCTTTTAGTACTCTTTTTCCTACTCTTCTATTCAAGCGTTCTATTATCATTTGTTTCAGAGATTCTAACTGGCGTATCCAGGGAAGGGTTGAAACCCTTACGAAAAGTTTGTTATCCCTGATGCTCTCTGGTTGAGTCTGTTTTGCAATATATTCTCCGACTACTTCGTCCCAAACTTCCAGGACAAGGTGTTCTTTTAATTTGGTGTTGTATTTCAGTCCTCTCAGAGCATCTTCTAAAACAGAGCCAATACTATTCATCTATTTAGTTCACACTGAAAAATCCCCTTTTCCGCTCTCTGGTTCAGGTTTTTTGACCCATCTATGACTCGCTTCAGGCATTTTCAGAAACTCGCCCTTCGGGCTCAAACACCTGATAATGCTTATCTTTCGCTTCTCAAGATGGGTGCCCCAAAAATCCTGCTCATGTTCGCTCCAAAGGAAATTTTTCATTTTTCAGGATAAACTATTCAGTCCAAATAAACTATCGTTACACCCGGTGGAGCATCCAGATCGAAACTATGCTGGTTTATACCAGTATTTATTTCCAGCTCACTGTAATCGATTCCTATTTTAGTTAAACTTGAATGCAATGAAATAGTGGTAGACATAGGAAACAAGAGATCATTTATCGTCTTATAGTTGTCGAACTCAACTTTAAGGACAAGATTTCCTGACGAATCGTAGATCTCGCTTTTCATTATAGAAAAATTTAGAGGCTCAATCCATATAAATTGCCTTGTAATTCCTCCCTGCTGGGAAAGCCTCACAAGGTAGAGATTCTCTTCTGGAACAATTCCAATGTCCATATCGACATGATCAATCAACGGGGTACTACCCAGCAGTATAGAAAACAGGTCTTTTGATTTTAAATACAGAGGAAATATAATAGACAAATTCTTTGGGGTAAATTCACCCTTATAAAATTTATTCTCTGAGAGAGATAAGATGGAAAGCTGGTTGTGTTTTGCTGTTAAAAAAAACAATGGCTGGCCAAAGAAACCCAATGTCTCCATTCGCAATGATGATGGCATTTGAACAATAATAACCTCTTTAAGAGAGTGATTCTTGTCTGCATTCGTTATCCTTACCTTTGCTATTCCTTTTAAATCTTTAATCTTTCCTTCTCTGATTACTATCTTTTTTAGGATATCATCTGGAGAGCTTAATGGTTTAATTGGGGAGATAGAACGTCTCAGACTGGTACACCCAGTCAAGATAGAGACAGAAAATATGAGAAGAACACTAAACTTGAAGATATTTTTAGGTGTATAAAAACCCACCTTTTGAGGATTCAAATTTATCTCTATTCCCTTTCATTTATTTTCCTTTATCATCTTAATCTTCTCTTTCAGTAATTTCTTATCTGGATCTAACTTCAGAGCTTTTTCATACATAGCCAATGCCCTATCTTTTTTACTATTTTTAAGGTACGCATCACCGAGATGTTCAGCAATTATCGGATCTTTAGGCACTAACTTAATAGCCTTCTCCAACTCTTTAATGGCATCATCAATTTTCCCTTTTTTATAATAAACCCAACCAAGGCTATCTGTAATATAACCGTCTTCAGATTTTATCTCCAATGCCTTCTTTATTAATCTTTCTGCCTCGTCTAGATCTATACCTTTGTCAGCATAGTTATATCCAATGTAGTTTAAAGCATTGGCATTTTTAGGATCCAATTTCAAGACTTCTCTCATCTCCTCTATGCCTTTTTCAATATTTCCAGCTTTGTCATATAGAATGCCAAGACTATAATGGAGATTTATATCATCTGGTTTTAATTCCAATGCCTTCTTTAACGTTTCAATACTGTTTTCATAGTCCCGATTCTTTTCAAACAGGGAGGCCAAGAACTCATATAATTTAACATTCCCCCCCTTTTTTTCAATAGCCTCTTTAATAACTTCAATAGCTTTTTTGGAATTCTTTTGTTTTTCTTCGAGGATATACCCTATGTTGATTTGTGAATCAGGGAAAAAATCTGAATCCGAAGGTACCTTTTTAAACTCCTCGATTGCTCTTTCTAGCTCTCCTTTTTCTTCGTAAGCAACAGCTAAGTAATGTCTGGCCTTATGAAAACCAGGATCAACACCCAGAATAAGATTAAATTCTTTTATAGCTTCTTCATATTTCTTTTGCTCAAGGTAGATCAGTCCTATTTTTACACCAACATCCTTATTATTAATATCTAGTTTCTTTAACTTTTCAAACTTTTCAATGGCTTTATCCGGTTTCTCTTGTTTAATGTATAAATGGCCGAGGCGTGTTAAGACAGAAGCATCAGAAGGGTCAATCTTTAATATCTTTTCATATGTTTCAATCGCTTCTTTATCTTCTCCTTGAAACTCATAGATTGTGCCTAGCTCAATTAAGGCAGCGCCAAAATCCGGTTTAAGTATTAAAGCTTTGTGGTAGTATTTTTCAGCTTCTTTAAAGAATTTTATCTCAGCGTAGACTCTTCCCAGATAGTAATTACCCATTGCAGAATCCGGGTCAATCTCAAGTAGCCTCTTCAGGGAAGAGATGGATTTCTCGTGTTCTTTAACCTTGAGATACAAAGCACTCAAGAAAAAGTAAGCTTCTTTGTTTTTAGGATCAATCTTGACTACGGTTTCATACTCATTGATGGCCGCATGTTCATTACCCGTAGTAGAATATAACCCCCCTAAAAGTAAATGAGCGGGTGAATATTCTGGGTGACTGCTAATTACACTCTGGCACTGGTGAATCGCATCCTGTATAAGTCCCTTTTTTATATAAATAATCGCCAGGTATATTCTTAAGACAGGGGAATCCATATCATAATTTAAAGCCAATTTGTATTCTTCTATGGCTGAATCTGTCTTTTCTTCATTTTCGAAAAGTTGAGCTCGAGAAAAGTGATAATATGCCAATGAGCTGGCCTTTTCTGCTTCTGTTATCGGAGATTCTTTGAGAGGAGGGGTCTTTGAAAGATCAACGGTAGCACAAGAGGAGACAAATATTATTATAAATAAGGTTGAAAGGTATTTTGTGCTCTTCTTAAACACTGGCTTAGTTAGTCTCCATTGGGGTCTGCCCCCCTTTTTTCCAAAGGCACAGAGCACCAAAGGCACAAATTTTTCTAGCCTATTAGCCTATAGGCTGCAGGCTATTAGCCTGTTCTTTGTGCCTATGTGCCTTTGTCTCTTTGTGCCTGAATAGTTACAGAATTATCACATCAAAGATACATAGTCAATGATATTTATTGAAAACACTGCAATTCAGACACTGGACTCAAGACTTTAGACATCAGACTTTTCTATGTAAGA
>JBAZOX010000208.1:0-4804 GCA_041648535.1 Desulfobacteria bacterium
CCTCTGAAAGTATCTTATCCAATCGTATCACTTCCCCATCTGTACAATCTTTCCTTAAATAGGCAGGAATATCATGGTCTTCTTTTCTCATCTTTTTGAAAGATTTCGCCAGAGATGAAACATCCATGGGAGCGCATCTAACATCTTCTGCGCCATTGTTAAATCCAGTAGCAATAACAGTAACACGAAGCCCATCATTCATAGCATCATTTATTACTGCTCCAAAGATTATATCCGCATCTTCATGGGCCTGTTCCTGGATCAATGTGGATGCTTCATTGACCTCGTACAGGGTCAGGTCAGGTCCTCCAGTGATATTAATCAATAGCCCCTTGGCCCCTTTTATACTTACATCCTGCAAAAGCGGACTGGATATGGCATGCTGGGCAGCCTCTACAGCTCTGTTTTCGCTATTAGAGGTTCCTGTTCCCATAAGCGCCATACCCTTTTCAGACATTATTGTTCTTACATCAGCAAAGTCCAGATTGATTAAACCATTCACCATAATTAAATCAGAGATACCTCTAACCGCGTGGAGCAAAACCTCGTCAGCCATCTTGAATGTCTCAAGCAGAGGGGTATTTTTACCGGTAATTGACAAGAGTCTTTGGTTGGGGATAATTATTAAGGTATCCACTGCCTTTTTCAATTCCATTATCCCTTCTTCCGCTGCCTTCTGCCGCTTTTTACCTTCAAAAAGAAAGGGCTTGGTGACTATAGCTACTGTAAGCGCTCCCAATTCTTTGGAAATTTCAGCCACCACAGGAGCTCCACCGGTTCCAGTGCCACCTCCCATGCCGGCAGTAATAAAGACCATATCCGAGTTCGCCAGTACCTCCCTTATCCGATTTCTGTCTTCCTCAGCCGCATTCTTACCAATCCCAGGATCTGCTCCAGCCCCTAACCCTTTGGTTAACTTCTTACCCAATTGTAATTTCAATGGGGCTTTGGAAGCCCTTAAAGCCTGGGCATCCGTATTGGCGCTAATAAAACCTACTCCATCCAGTTCCGAAAGGATCATAGTGTTTACGGCATTACATCCGCCGCCTCCGATCCCAAAAACTTTAATATTAGCCGGCTGTTTACTGTTTTCACTAATTTCAAACACCATGGTTAATACCTCCTTATCTATATTTAAAATGCTTCCTCAACCCATCTTTTCATCCGGTTGGTCAGTCTGCTAAACATATTCCCATTTTTATCCTGAGATTCTCCTTTGTAATGGTTTTTGCTGCCATATAGAACCAACCCGACACCGGTACTGTACATCGGGTTATTGACCACATCACTTAACCCGCCTATCCCCGTTGGGTAACCTACCCTGACTGCAAGGTTAAACACCTTTTCTGCAAGCTCCGGCAGACCTTCCAGCAGTGCGGTACCGCCAGTAATGACTATACCTGAAGCCACTGATTCCTCACAATTAGATTTAACCAGCTCTCTTTTAACCAATGACAAAATCTCTTCTGCCCGAGGTTCAATAATCTCACATAACTGTCTCCGTGGAAGGACTCTCGGTTCCCTCCCTCCCACACTGGGAACTTCAATAGTCTCACTCCGATCAACTATTGAGGGGAACGCACATCCATATCTCTTTTTTATCTTTTCTGCCTCAATTATAGGAGTCCTTAACCCTACTGCTATATCGCCGGTAATATGATTCCCCCCCAATGGCAACACTGATGTATGCTTAATGCTGCCTTTGGAGAAAATTGCAATATTCGTAGTACCTCCGCCAATATCCATCAATAAAACACCCAATTCTTTTTCGTCAGGACTTAAGAGCGCCTCGCTTGATGCCAATTGCTCCAAGATGATATTAGAGACACTTAACCCTGTCCTGTTGGCACATTTTATAATATTCTGCGCATAAGTTGCAGCCACGCTTACAATATGAACCTTGGTTTCCAATCTTACACCAATCATACCAATGGGTTCCTGTATCCCATCCTGATCATCGACAATAAACTCCTGGGGCAAAACATGAATGACTTCCCTGTCTAAAGGAATAGCTACAGCTTTAGCTGCATCTATAACCCTTTTTACATCGCCTTCGCTAACCTCTCGATCTTTAATAGGGATGATCCCCTGGCTATTAAATCCCTTTACATGAGCACCTGAAATCCCTGTATAGACAGAGCTAATCTGAAAACCTGCCATTAACTCCGCCTCTTCCACTGCCTTCTTTAAGGAATTAACCGTACTTTCAATATTTACAACCACCCCTTTTCGAAGCCCTTCTGAAGGACAAAAACCAATCCCAACAATGTCAACGCTTCCGTTGTTTACTTCTCCCACTATAGCACAAATCTTTGTAGTACCTATATCCAAACCAACTATAATGTTATTGTGTTTCTTAACCACATTTTTCACCTCCTTGCCGTATCGTGTAAAGCCACTAAGGTTTTTGGCAAATCTGTTTTATCCAGCTTTACATAAACCTTTTCACCATAGTTTAGGTTAATATATTCTGCCTTTTCAGATCTCTCCTGTAGATCAGACACAACCTTCTTAAGATGATTTAGCTTTTGTTCATAACCATCAAACCCTAATTTTACCTGAGTCCCATGTTCCAATGTGAATATGGTTAACCCGGCATATGGGTCCATATTGATCTCCGATATTTGATCCACACCCAAAGTCCCTTTTTTGTTCAATTCATCTATGATAGTCAGGGCCTTCTCTATGAGATTCCTTGAAATACTCTTATTGGAGGCTAAATATTCCGACTCTAACCCTGTTAAAACAGGAACATCGAAAGTATCTTCAGGACCTACTTCCTTAAAGATAACACCCTTTTTATCCACCAGGTATAATCGGTCCAGGTTAATCATGGCAACAGGAACCCTTTCCATGATATCAATTATTATCCTTTGAGGCAATTCCCGTTTCACAAAAGCCTTTTGTACCCACGGGTGTTGTTCTATTCTATCGCTCACTCTCCTAAGATCTATCTCAAGTATATTACTCCCCTTGTCGATTCTTGCCAGATTCAAAACCTCTATTTCAGAAAGTCTATTCTCTCCACTTACAACAATTCGTTCAACTCGAAAATAAGGGGATGTATAGAGATAACCAAAGAAAACATACACCAGCACCCCTAATACACCAATCGACAGCAGAAAACTGCCCCCTTTAAACAAATTGAAAAGCACCCTGGTGTAATTAAGCTTAATCTTCCTTTTTCCTCGGACACTACGTTTGCCATTTTTGAGCTTTCCGGTTTTGTAATCTTTCATCTTATCCTCCCCATTTTTCGTAAATCGTGAACCGTGATTCGTGAATGGTTTACGACTTGCGATTTACGATTCACGATTCACGACTCACGACTCACGATTCACGACTCACAAATGCAGTTTGGCACTTTTTAGTATCTCTTCCACCAGAACATTAAAGCTTAACCCGGCATGATCGGCAGCCTTTGGCAGTAAGCTTGTATGGGTCATGCCAGGGATGGTATTAATTTCAAGGATGTAGGGATTCCCCTTTAAACCCAGGACCATATCTACCCTGGCAACTCCATGACAACCTATAGCCTGATAAGCCTTCAATGCAATATCCTGCACTTTAAATAACTGCTCTCCGGTCAACCTGGCAGGTAAGATATAGTCCGTCATCCCTTTGGTGTACTTTGATTTGTAATCATATAATCCACTTTTGGGGACAATCTCAATAACCGGAAGGGGGCATCCGTTTAAAATCCCTACCGTAATCTCTGCACCATGGATAAACTCTTCGATCATTATCTGGTCTGTACATTTACCTGCTTTTTCGATGGCATCTGCCAATCCTTCTTCATTTTCAACAATACTTACCCCAACACTCGAACCCTCTGATACAGGTTTAACCACCAATGAGAATTTTAACTTAATTCTTTTCTTCGGTTTGCCTTCTGCTATCTCCACTTTATTTAAAACCTGAAACTCGGGAGTTGGCAGTTTATGGAAATTCAGAACTCTTTTGGTCATAGGTTTATTCATAGCCAAAGCACTGGCCAGGGGAGGAGAACCGGTGTAAGGAATCCCCATAATCTCCAGCATTCCCTGGATAGTTCCATCCTCTCCCCATCGACCATGGAGTGCGATAAAGGCTACATCAATCCCCTCTTCAATTATCCTTTGAGGAACATCCCTGTCCACATGTATAGAACATGCATTATAGCCTTTCTCTCTTAAGGCAGAAAGTATAGCATTACCACTCAAAAGCGAGATATCCCGTTCTGCTGATAATCCACCCATCAAGACACCGATCTTTTTTTCATTCTTCATAGATTAATTCTCGCCAACAATTCTAATCTCCGGTTCCAACATGAACCCTGTTTTTTGATATACCTTTTGTTGGATTTCTTCTATTAAACTCAGGATGTCCTGAGCAGCAGCATTTCCCATGTTTAAGATGAAATTTGCATGGAGTTCCGAAACCCTGGCATCTCCTATTTGGATTCCCTTAAGTCCGGTCTCATCAATCAGCTTGCCGGCTGAGACACCCTCAGGGTTTTTGAATATCGAGCCGGCATTCGGCAAGTCCAGGGGTTGTGTCTCTTTCCTCCTAACCAATATCTTTTGTATCCTCTCTCTAATGTGTGACTGATTATCGATCTTTAATCTAAAGACCGCACTTAGAATGATACTATTCTGGGGAAGCTCTAATTTTCTGTATGAAAATCTCAAATCCTCCTGTTTTTTTGTAGTGATCTCTCCCCTGGGGTTCAATATAGTGACCGATTGGGTTACGTCCTTTAACTCCCCCAAACTGCCCCCTGCATTCATAACAAGACCACCGCCTACTGTTCCGGGTATCCCAG
>JBAZOX010000209.1:0-4800 GCA_041648535.1 Desulfobacteria bacterium
AAAACAGTCTAAGGGATTTGATATCTAGCAATAACCCTTGTTTCAGGGTCTTCTTCCAGATACTCCATTGTCTCAGCCTCGTCTATATCGCAGCAGTTTCCCAGGTCTATGGATTTGCTTACCCCAAGGTGCATAGATGACATAACATGTTCCATAACAGGGCAACAGAATTGACCGCTCTGAGCTATAAATGCCACTCCTCCTTCCTTAAGGTAATCCATGGGATAAAAGTGCAGCACAAGACTGTTAGAGGTATTGACAGGGCCAACTGCATTAGGGCCCATTATTCTTATTCCCTTCTGTTTTGCTGAGTCAACTACCTCTATCTGGCGGTTTGCCCCAATTTCACCGGATTCAGAGAAGCCTCCGGAGACCAGTAATACATTCTTGATTCCTTTATCTGCACAGTCATTCAACAATTCAAGGGTATCATCTGCAGGCACCATAGAGACGGCCAGGTCTATATTCTTGGGGAGATCTTTCATGCTTTTGTAAGTCTTGAATCCTAGAATCTTTCCTCCTTCAGGATTAACAGGATAGATATCTCCGGCAAAGCCGAACTCTCTTAAGTTTCTTAAGATAAGGTGTCCTGGTCTATTTGGGGTTTTGGAAACCCCAACTATAGCAATGCTTTTCGGTTCTAAAAACGCCTTTAAAACGTGTGCCATTATCCCTCCTGACAATCTTTGGCTTATTGTCAAAATGTAGTAGAATAATATATAAGAGCAATATGTATGTCAAGTCAGAAGTCAGGAGTCTGGGGTCTACTGTCTGAAGTTTTAAGTCTAGTGCCTGAATCGCATATCCTGGGCTAAAATAGCTTTGACAAAGAGAATTTCTTTATGGTAGGTTTGCGTTATGGTTAAGTTTATTCACACTGCCGACGTCCATTTAGGAAGAGAGTTTGATCAATTCGATGAAAGAGGTGAAGAGAGGAGAGAGGACATCCGTCTCACCTTTCGTCGAATAGCCGGTCTGGCTGTAGAAAAGGGTATTGACCTTTTTCTGATATCCGGCGATCTGTTTAATTCACCCAACCCCTCTAAGAAGGATCTGGAATTTGTCTTCGAAACCTTCAGGATGTTACGCGATAACAATGTGGTTATTTTCATAATCCCTGGGAATCACGATTATTATATTCCAAATGGGATCTGGGATAGAGAATTTAATTCTCTTGGGGAAAACCTCCACATTTTCACCTCTCCCAAGTTTGAAACGATAGACCTTGAACATTTCAAAATCTCAGTGGTTGGATGTGCCTATAACAGACATCAATCCAATTTCAGGTTGCTTGAGAAGCCTGAACTCAAGATCAGTCAGCAAAACTCTATCCTGCTTTTTCACGGTTCCTATGAGTATCCGAATCAGGAGTACCAGGACCAGCCTTTTTCGTTGGAAGAACTGAAAAGATTGCCATTCAACTATGTAGCGTTGGGGCACTATCATAGGCATCTGGGGATTTTTTCAGAGGAGAAAAAGGCATGCTTCTATCCCGGTGTCCCGGAGGGGCTAAACCTGGATGAGCGGAATGCCGGAAAGCGGCATGTAATATTAGGGGAGATATCCGACCAGGGTGAAGTTAGCATAACCATTGAAGAGGTTCAAAGGAAGATCATAGAGATACTGAATATAGACTGTACTCACTTTCAGGGGAAAGACACTCTGGAGATGAAGATCAGGGAACACGCCGGTGATAATAAGATTCTCAAACTGAACCTGACCGGTAAGCCGACGATGGATATATTAGAGACCATTGACGAGTTGCAGGAGAGATTTAGCGGACACTTCTACCTGCTGAAGATTAATAAAAACCGGTTAGATACCCCCATAGACATTCCGGTTGATCCAAGGTTCATAATAGGAAGGTTCTGCCGCAAATTAGAAGACCAGATAGATGGAACAGAGAATGAGGAGGAAAAACAGCTTCTTAGGGTAGCCCTTAACCTTGGAATCAATGCTATCAGAGAGGCCGAAAAGAGATGAGGATC
The DNA here is from genome assembly GCA_041648535.1 of Desulfobacteria bacterium. GTDB lineage: Bacteria > Desulfobacterota > UBA8473 > UBA8473 > UBA8473 > UBA8473. The sequence goes on from JBAZOX010000209.1 coordinate 1,989, forward strand.
AGGTCCATCGAATTTGCAGGAATAAGGGTTTACTCTGATAACCAAAGAGTGGAATTTGGTGATAATATCAATATACTTGTTGGAAGAAACAGGGCTGGCAAATCAAGCCTTCAGGATGCCCTTGTGATTGGTCTCTTTGGCCTGGGCAAACAGAGTGAGCGATTGAACAGGTCTTTTGTGTGGTCATGGACCAATCCCAACGAGTTCCGGACAGTAATTCAATACCAGGTTAATAACGGGCTCTTTCAAATTGAAAGGGATTTTATAAAGAACAGGGTTTCCCTGGGAGAACTCGTTGATAATGAGGCATATAGAGAGTTAACAAATGACCCGGAAAAGGTAAAACAGTATGTATCCGATCACACCGGCATGGAGAATTTGGGTCTGTTTACCTCTACCTGCTGTGTAAGACAGCAGGAGCTATCTAAGGTAAGCGAGAATCTGTCCGAGGTAGGGCATTTAATCCAGAGGGTGTTTACGGGGTCCATTAAGAGCAATGCAAAAGAGATAATAGATATCCTAAAGGCAAAAAGACTGGACATAAAGGCTTCAAAAACAACTGAGATAAGACATGCCAGGAAACGGGAGTATGACATCCTCGAAGAGGAGAGAGAGGCAGTTGCCTCTGCCCTCAAACATGCAAAAGACGGATTTAAAGAGCTATCCAGGCTGACAGATACTGTAACTAAACTGGAAGAGGAGATTCCACGAGAAAGAGAACAACTGGAAGAGGTTAGATATTTGCTTGTGAAACAAGATAAAAAGGGTAATGTCCAGAAAGAACTCCAAAAGTCTGCTGAAGATTTGGACAGGGTTTCAGGGCAAATACAAAGGATTAAAGCCATCGACGAAAGCCTTTCCATGATTGGCAAGAGGATAGAGGCATTACAATCTATTGAAAGTCTTAAAAATACCATAAAGAATGAAGTACCTAATTGGATGGCTTCTAAGGAAACCTTGGAGGATAAACTTATAAGACTGGAGAATAAGAAGAAAGAGACTGAAGAAGAGAGGCGCAGGGCTCAGATAGAACTCGACAGATTGAAGCCGCTTGAGAATTGCAGCAAATCCATCGATCAGGGTCTTCCAGGGTGGGAGTATCGTAGATCAGAGATTAAAGAAGAAATCGAGAGTACTAATGCCGAAGTAACAAGGATGGAGTCAACCTTGAAGCACGAATCTTCCAGAATTCCTTCATGGAGAAAGATTGGCTTAGCTATATGCTGTGGAGTCCTGCCCTCTTTAGCCGGGCTCTTTTTCTTTTTTAGCCTCCATGGGCTTGTAAGATGGATTGGAGGGCTACTTGTTTTAATAGGGGGACCAACGTTTCTTTGGGCGTTGTACCTTATATATAAAAGACTCCGTTTTAACCCATCAGTAGACTTAGCCAGACTCCAGATATATAAAGATACTATCGAAAGGGGCCATGCCCAGTTGAAGGAGCTGGAAGAGAGGATTACCGCCCTTATTCAGGATGCTCGGCAGAGGGATGTTGAGACCTTAAAGAAGGAATGGGAGAGATATAAGGAATTAAAGAGGCTCAAGTCTGCTCTTGACTTAAATCTTGCTGATACCGAAGAAGAATTACTGGAGGCTAATGAGCAATATGAAAAGTATGAAGGGATGTTCAAGAATATCCTTAACGACACCAATACGAATTCTATAGGTGAGATGAGAGAGAGATTGAATGATTATGAAAGGTTAAAAGAAGAAAAGAAAAATAGAGAGGCTGAAAGGCAAGGAATTTTGGGGAAAGAGGGACTGAAGGAGCTAGAGGATAAACAGAGGATATTGGATAGTAGAGTTCGTCAATACAACCTGGAATTGGCCGAGTCTGATTTGACTTCTTTCTGCCCTGCTACAGAGGAGATAGAAAGATGGCGAAGGGAGGAGAAGGAACTGGAACCAAAACTAAGGAACTATGAACACGAACTTATAAGGGCAAAAGAGAGATTGGATGCCCTGAAAGACACAATACAAGACCCTGTGGGCATAGAGGAAAGAAGGGTTTATATCGAAGACAGATTGAAGGAGCTTGATCTGATATACAAAGCCTATGGAAAGGCTATAACAACCTTTGAAGAAGCGGTAAAAGAGTTGCAGGAGGAGTATCTGCCAGAGATGGAAAAGACAGCCAACCAATACTTTAAAGAGATTGTGCCTGAGGAGTTTGACAGGGTTGAGTTGATCAAAGCCTGGCCAAAGATAATCCTTTCCTCAAAGGTTAATGACAGTATTCCAGTAGCCGGTCTCAGTCTTGGAACCATTGATCAGCTCTATCTCAGTCTGAGAATCGCCTCTCTGGAACTATTGGGCAGGGGTGTGACTCTCCCATTGATCATAGATGACTCCTTTGCCAACTACGATCCTCATTGCCAGGCAAAATCTTTAAGGATACTGGAGGAGTTGGCTGAGAGCAGACAGATAATATTCTTTAGCTGTCATCCGGAATACCTGGAATGGGGAATAGAACTAAAGAAATCCAGGGGTTACTCGGTAAAGCTTTTTAATTGGGATAACAGCCACAGGATTGTGGAGATAGATTGAAGGGAGAGCTTTGAAGAATTACCCCTTTTCGCTTCAGCATCCATTTTTTGACCCATCTAAGCTTGCTTCATTGAAAATTCACAAACTCGCTCTTCGTGCTCAAACATGTATGTAAGAAGGCTATAGTCTAATAGCCTATAGGCTATAGCCTAATTATTCGCTCTCAGGGGTAATTCTTCAAAGCTCTAGGTAGAGTATTTTAAAAATATTACTTATGTTTATCCCAGATTAAATTTTTCATCTTAAAGAGGAGTTAATTGGTAAG
>JBAZOX010000210.1:0-4765 GCA_041648535.1 Desulfobacteria bacterium
GGTTATCTTTTGGTTTGCTTCTTTTTAGTCCTTGGTCTAACGGTATCTACTATCGGATGCAAAAAGAAGGCCGAGGAAGCGGCAGCTCCAACGGAACAAATGACTCCGGCTCCTGCTCCAGCAGAGCAAGCTCCTGCTCCAGCAGAGCAAGCTCCTGCTCCAGCAGAAAAAGCTCCTGCTCCAGCAGAAAAAGCCCCTGCCCCAGGGAAATAAATGCGATATGATCTAAGCGTTATGTTGTTGGGACAGGAAGCTCTTTGAGGTAAACCCTCAGAGGATTTTTAAATGGTGAAGGGGGGGGCTAATGCCTCCCCCTAAACCCTCTCCTAGGGAGAGGAATTAAGGGTATCGGGTTATTTCTCTTAAGAAAGAGATTCGGTACCCTATTTTTTTGATTCTTAAGATAGATGGAAGGCTTTGAAAAAGTACCCCCTTTCGCTCTCAGGGGACTTCTTCAAAGCCTTGGCAGGTTGTGCAAAGTCTCGATTATAAATAAATAGAAAGGAAGATGCCGTTATGGAAGTTCAGGAAAAAGAATTTGGAACGGTTAAGGTGGTAAGAAAAGAGGGTTTTGCCGAGGTCATCTTAAATCGCCCGGAGAAGTTGAATGCATTGAGTCCAGAGCTCATACATGACTTTATAGCAGCATGGGACGATGTAAAAGAAGATGATACAGTAAGAGCCTTAATCATTACTGGAGCCGGTCAGTCCTTTAGCGCCGGCGGTGATGTGGTGAAGGACATAAACCCATTGAGGGAAATGAGCGCTACTGAGTTCCATAAGTATTTCAGTGTTGCAGACGTTATGTACAGGGGCATAATAGATCTGGAAAAGCCTGTAATTGCAGCTATAAACGGATATGCAGTAGGGGCTGGTCTTGATCTTGCTCTGGCCTGTGACATAAGGATTGCTGCGGAGGATGCAAAGATGGGAGAGTTCTTTGTTAGAATGGGTCTTACTCCTGAACTGGGGATTTATATGTTACCCAGGTTGGTTGGGCTAGGTTGGGCAAAGCTGATCTGTCTCACAGGAGATGTCATAGATGCAGCCCAGGCGGAGAAGATAGGTCTTGTGGAAAAAGTAGTGCCGCCCGAAGAATTGATACCTACCGCTGAAAAGTTGGCAAAAAAACTTGCAAACGGCCCGGTGGCCACAGGGACAATCAAAAAGGCAATCAACGAGTCCCTAAAAATGACCCTTGAATCTTCCATTGATTATATATCAAGACTACAGTATCAATTATGTCATACCGAGGATCATAAAGAGGCTGTTACCTCATGGTTAGAGAAGAGAAAACCGGTGTTTAAAGGGAAATAGAGGATAGGCATCTCCTAACAGCCTCTATAGTCTTCTCTATATCCTCATCAGTATGGGCTAAGGATACAAAGGACGCTTCGAACTGGGAAGGTGCCAGGTAAATCCCCTGTTCAAGCATTGCTGAGAAATATCGTGCGAATCTTTTAATATCACTTGCCTTGGCAGAAGAGTAATCTGTCACCTGCCTGTCGGAAAAAAAGAGGGTGGACATGGATCCTACCCTGGTGGAGAATACAGGTATGCCCGTTTTTTTTGCGACATTTTCTATCCCTTCTGACAGTATCTTAGCCTTCTCATCTAAGATTTCATATACCCCTTCTTGAGAGAGTATCTTTAGGGTTTCAATCCCTGCTGTCATAGCCAGGGGGTTTCCTGAGAGGGTTCCAGCTTGATAGACCGGCCCCAATGGGGATATCTTCTCCATGATCTCTCTTTTTCCGCCAAAGGCTCCAACCGGCAATCCACCCCCTACAATCTTTCCCAAGCAGGTTAAATCCGGCAAGATGCCGTATAGCTCCTGGGCTCCCCCAAAAGAAACCCTGAATCCGGTAATGACCTCGTCGAAGATCAGAACTATACCGTGTTGATCACAGAGTTTTCGGAGTCCTCCTAAAAACCCCTCCATGGGTAGGATAACCCCCATATTTCCCGGTATGGGTTCCACTATTATTGCTGCTATATTTTCTCCATCTTCTTCTACTGCTCGTTTAACAGCCCCTATATTATTAAAGGGAAGGGTAAGGGTGTTTTTTGCAAGATCTACTGGGACACCATGACTATCAGGAACGCCCAGGGTAGTAGCCCCTGATCCTGCCTTGACTAGAAGACTGTCAACATGACCGTGATAGCAACCTTCAAACTTGATTACTTTATCTCTATTAGTATACCCTCTGGCCAGTCTAATGGCACTCATGGCAGCTTCAGTACCGGAACTTACCATCCGAACCAATTCGATAGATGGTACGGCATCTACTATCATTCTTGCCAGTTCCACCTCCAGACTGGTAGGCGCACCAAAGCTGGTGCCGTTCTCCATAGCCTTCTTTAAGGCAGAAATAACCTGGGGATTGGCGTGCCCGAGAATCATTGGCCCCCAGGATCCTACATAGTCTATATACTCGTTACCATCCGCATCGTAGATCTTAGACCCTTTTGCCTTTTCTATAAAGATGGGATTGCCTCCCACGGCATTGTAAGCCCTGACAGGGCTATTTACCCCGCCCGGTATGTATCTCTGAGCCTCTTCAAAAAGATTTTCTGAGGTCTTTGTATTCACGATATCTCCTCTATGGAACGACACTGGGGAGCAATGTCAAAAAAGGGAATTTTTTCTTGAAAGAGGAAGATTTTTCAACAATCCTCACGGTCAAGCATTTTACAATCTCCAACTGTTTTTTTGATCTAGTATAGCGTTTCATTAAAAGATTGTCATTTCGACCGTAGGGAGAAATCTTTCTATCTCATTGATATGGAAAAGATTTCTCGTTTCACTCGAAATGACAGTAGTGTAAATGTTTTTATGAAACGATATACTAGTCATAAATAGTCGTTGATACATCACCTTTGCGTAGCCGAAGAAGTGAGGCGACTACGGAGATGACAAGAATGCCGGCAACAACACTCAAGGCGATGACTATTGGTATTCTGTATATATCCGCAAGGAGCATCTTGGCGCCGATGAAAACAAGAATTGAAGAAAGACCCAAATGCAGATAGTGAAAGAGCCGCATAGCGCCAGCCAGTGCGAAGTAAAGTGCCCTTAGACCTAAGATAGCAAATACATTTGAAGTGTAGACAATGAATGGATCTAGCGTTATGGCGAGGACTGCCGGAATCGAGTCTACCGCAAAGATAAGGTCTGTGGTCTCAACAACCAACAGCACCACAAACAAAGGAGTGGCAAAAGTTCGGCCGTTGCGTTTGACGAAGAATTTCCCCTGGACAGAGTGATCTGTAATAGGCATGAATCGGCGAAAGAGTCTTAAGGCAGGGTTTCTTTCGGGATGTATTTCCTTGTCCTTTTGTAGCGCCATTTTGATGCCGGTCAGAATGAGGAATGCGCCGAAGACATAGATCACCCAGTGAAATTGCTGAATCAATGTTACGCCTACAGCAATGAAGATTGCCCGCATAATAAGCGCACCGAGAATTCCCCAGAACAGAATTTTATGTTGGTAAAGAGGGTCCACACGAAAGTATGAGAAGATGAGTAAGAACACGAAGATGTTGTCTACACTCAACGATTTCTCAAGGAGATAGCCAGTTAGGAATTCAAAGGCTGCTGCTTCTCCACGCCAAAAGTAGATTCCAAGATTGAAGATTAGCGCCAGAGCAATCCAAACAGCGCTCCAGGTAATGGCCTCTTTGATCTTTACCTCGTGTGCCTTCCGATGAAAAACCCCGAGGTCGAGAGCAAGCATTGCGAGAACAAAAACGTTGAAAAGGATCCACGGCAAAAATTGGTTCAGCATTGCTTTCCCGTCGTATTCTCCTGTTTTTGAAATTTACTTTTGATCTTATTCAGAATTCTTCTTGCCCAAACTAATTCTGATGCAAGAATACCCAAGCCGAGCGGTATGACAAGGACTGCGGGACCGGGTAACACGATCATGGCAATACCCATCAGGAGGACTGTAAAACCAACGACTATGATGATCAGCCTTTTGGCTTGTTTTATTGTCTTCAGTATTATGGGATCCATGTTATAGCTATAATGCTCCTGTATTTATGTTTAATATTGGACAAGAGTGGTGGAATATGTTTCTAAGTTTACAGGGTGAACCTCTTTGCTCAAGGGGGAAGAAGATATGAACCAGATTAGATTTGATGGTTTGATTATTGATTAAACCCTTAGTTGGTGTCAAGAATTTTCTCGTATAGTTACTATAGACGTCTTTCACCACTGGCCAATTCTAAAAGACCATTACGGTCAAGTATCTGGATACAACGAGGCCCATCCAGACAGATGAGTTTTTCTCTGGCCATTCTGGATAAGATTCGGGAAAGAGTTTCGGGGATCGTGCCTAAAAGGCTCGCCAATTGGCCTTTAGAAATATCTAAAATCAGATCATCGGTTCCATCTTTGTGCTCGCTGAGATAGATAAGGTAGGCGCTAAGCCTCCCGGGTACTTCCTTGAGGGAGAGATCCTCGATCAGCATGGTGAACGTGCGCAGACGACGGGATAATACGGCCAGCATACTTAAGGACAGGGAAGGATTTTCTCTGATAATATCAATAAATGCATCTCTGGGAAAAAAGAAAATCCGGCTCTCTTCGATGGATTCTGCATGGGCTGGAAAATGTTCGCCTGCAAAGACCGGTACTTCGCCGAAGAGCTCTCCGGGACCAAAAAAATGAAGAATCTGTTCCTTACCCTCCGGGGATACTTTGAATATCTTGACCCGTCCTGAAATAACAACGTAAAAGCCATTCCCTTCATCCCCCTCC
>JBAZOX010000211.1:0-4751 GCA_041648535.1 Desulfobacteria bacterium
CTTATCGAGAAAGTGACGGCTATAATAACAGATAGGATTATAGCTTTAACAAAAAGGGAGAAAGAAGATCATATTCAATTCAATATCTCAAAGCCTTATAAGTTTACAGTAATACATAGTGGTGTGAACCTGGAAGATTTCTCTAAAAGTTTCGACAATAATAAGGAATTAAAGAAAGAGCTAGGGATACCGATAACAGATTCAATAGTTGGTACAGTAGGGAGGCTAGTTGAAATAAAAGGGCATAGGTATCTTCTAGATGCCGCATGTTTGGTCTTGAATAAGATGCCAAACACGACCTTTCTATTGATTGGAGATGGCTACCTTATGACCGAATTAATCAGTCATACCTATGCCCTGGGAATCGAGAATAAAGTTATTTTTGCTGGATGGAGAAGTGATGTGCCTCAACTTATAAACACATTTGATATATTTGTATTACCTTCTCTAAACGAGGGGATGGGAAGGGTTCTTGTAGAGGCTATGGCTATGGGGAAACCCATAGTGGCTTCAGATATTGGTGGCATTCCAGATCTTGTAAAAGATGGGGCTAATGGCATATTATTTCCCCCCAGAGATGTGGATGCCATGGCAAAAGGGATCTTAAAGCTGCTTTTGGATAGAGAGCTAAGAAGAAAAATGGGAAACGAAGGAAAAAAACTGGCTTATCCTGCTTATGATACCAGCGTTATGGTAAGGAAGATTGAGGGATTGTATGAAAAATTATTGAGGGGGGAAAGGACAAGCACATTTCCATCTTGACAATTATGACGAATAGAATATGTTCTATTTATACAGAATTAAACCAGTAGAGCGTTTCGTAATTAAGATGTCATATCGACCGAAGGGAGATATCTTCTAATAATGCATATTCATTAAGATTTCTCGCTTTGCTCGAAATGACAGTATTGCATATGTATTTATGAAACGCTGTACTAGAATCTCAGGGGGTGATATTATGCCATCCACAACAGTCCATATACCTGATCAATTATTATCCAAAATAGACCAAATAGTTAAAGAAAAAACCATAAGCCGAAACCGTTTTATTGTCCAGGCATGCGAACAGGCACTGAATAATAGTGTTGGACAATGGCCTGAAGGTTTCTTTGAATCTGAACTCAATGGAGACAATTTAATGTTACTAACGGAAGGTGTATCGGAGATGGAAGAGGCAATTATCAGTATGCGTAAAAACCGGGGAGATGTTGCTCTATGAGATACGTATTGGATACAACCGCCTTTTCGGCAGCTATGAGACGAGATGCAGCCTTATTAGAATTCCTTAAGAACCATCGTCCAGGAGATATTGTCACTGCACCTCCGGTGGTAGCTGAAATACAATACGGCATTGAAAGATTAGATAATTCCTCAAGGAAATATTTCTTACTGAAGTCAGAGAAAGATCGCTTGCTTTCCGTAATTACTGTACTGCCGTGGTCATCCGAGTCATCTGATTTTTTTGGAAAAATAAAGGCAGATCTTGAACATCTAGGAAAGTTAATAGACGATTTTGATATTGCTATTGCGGCTATTGCAATGGCACATAAGTGCCATGTTATTACAGCTAATATGAATCATTTTCAAAGGATAAAAAAACTTGAAAGCAAAAGCTAGAAGCAAGAATAAGCATCTAGCGTCTATCACAGATATTGCTAAGACATTGCGGAAAATTTACTTGTGAAATTAAAACGATATTTAATAATATTATATCTAATTTTCTGCATTTTATCTTCTCCCATTGCTTATGCAAATGACTATATTCAAATCCCTGGATTAATAGACCTACGTTCAACATTCAGTGATGGCAGTTATTCCATTGAAGAACTGGTTAATATGGCAAAAAATAGAGGTCTTGAGGTTGTAATATTTACCGATCATGACCATGTGGAAATGGAGTACGGTTTATTTCCATTTCGACATATTATAAAAAGGAGGGTTGAAAAACCCTCTGTATTGAAGATAGGGGCGGAAAATTATCTCAACAAGATTAAGGAAGTGGGATATAAGTATCCAGAGATGATCTTGATTCCCGGAGTAGAGTCAGCCCCCTTTTATTATTGGACAGGGAGCATACTTAAAGGCAATCTAACTGCCCATAATTGGGAGAAGCATATACTGATTATAGGGTTGGAAAAACCTGAAGATTATAATAATTTACCCATTCTAAGTGGTGGGTTTTCAACTAAATACGTAAGTCAGTTCCTGCCTGCCACTCTGCTGATTATCGTTTCTGTATTTTTTAGCATATTTTTGATACGTTGCCGAGGAATCTACAGGAAAATTGGAATTATAGTGTTCATTTTAAGCCTTCTATTGATTATAAACTATCATCCTTTTAAAAGCTCTATGTTTGATCAGTACCATGGAGATCAAGGAATCTTGCCCTATCAAGAGCTTATAAACTATGTTAATGAAAAGGGGGGCATGACCTTTTGGTCTCATCCTGAAAGCAAATCCGGTATAGATAAAAAGGGACGGATACATGTTAATACCCCCCCCCATCCTGATGATCTGGTCAAAGCAATGGGATATACAGGTTTTGCAGCACTATATGGCGACAACATAACAGTAACAGAACCATACGGGCAGTGGGATACGGTTTTACAGGAATACTGCTTAGGAAAAAGGGCTAAACCTGCTTGGGGAATTTCTGGAGCAGATTATCACTCTGAGGCAGGGGGTAAATTGGGTGAATTCCCAACGATCTTTATGGTTAAAGAAAAAACTAAAGAGGAAGTCCTTTCCGCCTTAAAAAACGGAAGGATGTATGTCTGTCAAGGGAGCATTGATTATAGGTTATCCCTTGATGAATTTACTGTATCCGATCCCTCAACCCATTCCCAGGCTACCGTGGGAGGAGAAATCTCCGCAAAAGGCAGTCCAGTATTAGAAATAAAGCTCTCATCCTCAGATAAAAAAAATTACACGATACAGGGCAGGATCATTCGCTCTGGCAAATTGATCAATACATTTTCAGGGACAACGCCTCTGGAATATACCTATAGAGACAACTATTTTAACCCCAACGATAAAATATATTACAGAATAGATGTAAAAGGGCCGGGTATGTTGGTGTCCAATCCGATTTTCGTCAGGTTTATTGGGGAAGGGAAGGGGGATAGCCTGTGATTGTAGCCATCCATCAACCCCAATACTTGCCATGGCTAGGATATTTTGATAAAATAGAAAAAACGGACATTTTTGTTATTCTGGACAATGTGCAATACAAAAAGAACGAGTGGCAAAACCGGAATCGCATAAAGACGGCTAATGGATGGCAATGGCTAACGGTGCCTGTACAGTACAAATTTCCAGAAAGGATTGACCAGGTAAAGATAAACAATAGAATAGACTGGAAGAGAAAACATCTAAATGCTATCGTCATTAATTATGGAAGATCTTTGTACTTTAACAAGTATCGATCTTTCTTTGAGGGTGTTTATTCACAGGAGTGGGAATACCTGGTTGATATAAATGTTTGTTTAATCAACTTTCTCATAAAAGCCCTTGGTATCAATACAGAAACATTAATGGCTTCAAAACTCCGATTAAGAGAAGATCCAACGGATAGACTAATTGATATATGTAAGGAAGTAGGAGCAAATACTTATCTTGCAGGTAAAGATGGAAGGAACTACATGGATATTGAAAAATTTGAAAAAGAGAATATTAAGGTTATCTTTCAAGATTTTCAACACCCTATTTACAATCAACTCTTCGGGGAGTTTGAATCTTACATGTCTGTTATAGATATCCTTTTTAATTATGGAGAGGATAGTCTCAGGATTCTGAGAGGTGATCAATGAACATATTGGCCATAGGCGCCCATCCAGATGATATTGAAATTGGATGTGGTGGGTCTTTAATAAAGTACAGAGAGAAGGGAGATAATGTCTTTCTTATGATTCTTACAGATGGCGAATCGGGTGGAGGCAGAGAAGTGAGACGGCATGAACAGATGGATTCTTTCAAGATTCTACAGGCAAAAGAGCTTTTCTGGGGAGGATATAGTGATACCAAGCTGCTGTTAGATCAAAAACTAATCTGTAATATTGAAAATGTGTTGCATAAGGTAAAGCCAGATTTCATCTTCGTTAATTACTTTGATGATACCCATCAAGATCACCGTAATTTAGCAAAAGCCACTATCTCAGCTACTAGATATATCAAAAATGTACTATTTTATGAGGTTCCCACCACTCAAAATTTTTCTCCAAATGTATTCGTTGATATCAATGATGTCTTAAATGACAAAATTGCTTTGCTGAAAGCCCATGGATCACAAGTAATGAAAACAAATATAGAAGACTTATCCATCCTTGAGATCGCAAAATCTTCTGCAAATTTTAGAGGCATTCAGGGACGAGTAAAGTATGCAGAGGGATTTGTATCCTTACGTTTATTTATAAATGTTTGACGGCTTCGCAAAAAGTCCATCTGCGGCGTTCCGCTGCATCCTAAGTCATTGCAGCGTACAGGTAAGTACGCTTCATTCCTTCGGATTTGCGCGCCTTGCATCTGGAGCTTTTTACTGTGCCGTCTGATTTTTGACTTTTTACGACTTCATCAATGTTTGAATGAGAGGAAAATATAAAGTGGGGAAAAAATTGAAACACGAAAGAATTGATGGACTCGTAAAAAGTCAGGCATCCCTTATGCAGCCATTATGAGCGGATGCCTATAACGACGGTCAAATAGGGTGAAAATTTTTCTCAGTTGGTCCCAAGCTTTCGAAAAACGCTCTTTGA
>JBAZOX010000212.1:0-4750 GCA_041648535.1 Desulfobacteria bacterium
GGAGACAGATATAGCAAAGATAGACCATATTGTCATAAGGGCCTATTTAATGGAGTTGTACGGCAAGAATAAAAAGACCTCCATTGCAAGAAAACTTGCCTCCCTTCGATCCTTCTTCAACCTCTTGATTAAAGAAGAAAGACTCACAATAAATCCGGCTGCTATGGTCACAACCCCCAAACAGGAAAAACATATTCCTGCTTTTTTGTCTGTTGATGAGATGTTCAGATTGGTTGAAAAACCAGATAAGTCAACCATCTTAGAATGTAGAGACAGAGGCATAATGGAGGTTTTGTACTCATGTGGTATACGGGTGAGTGAATTGGTGGGACTGAATATAGATGATTTGGACTTCAATTTGGGCATTATTAAGGTAAGAGGAAAGGGGAGAAAAGAAAGAATTGTTCCCATCGGGGGAAAGGCAATAGAAGCCTTAAAGGATTACCTTAAGCATGTAGATGAGCTAAAGGGAAAAGCCGCCGAAAGGTACCCCCAGAGGGAATTAGCAAGCCCTGTTTTCCTGAATTTCAGAGGGGAAAGGCTAACCTCCAGAAGTGTTGCCAGGATAGTTAAAAAGTACATCTTTCAGTGCGGTATAATGAGAAATATCAGTCCGCATTCTATCCGCCATAGCTTTGCCACTCATCTTTTAGATGCAGGGGCGGATTTGCGGGCAATTCAGGAGCTTTTAGGGCATAAGAGTCTGGGAACCACCCAAAAATATACCCATATAAGTATTGACAAGTTAATGGAGGTCTATGATAAAGCACATCCTAGAAGTAAGCCCCCTAATGGTACTATCAGGGGCAAACTTTAGGGGGGCTAATGGAAGGATAGGTCATGTTTAAAGGGACTACCATTTTATGTGTTAGGCATAAAGGGAAGGTTGCCCTTGGTGGCGATGGGCAGGTAACTCTTAATGATACCATTATGAAACATGGTGCAAAGAAGGTTAGGCGTTTATACAACGATAATGTTCTTGCTGGCTTTGCTGGAACAACAGCGGATGCCTTTACCCTGTTTGAGAAGTTTGAGGGCAAATTGGAACAGTATCATGGTAACCTGACCAGGGCCGCTGTGGAACTGGCCAAAGATTGGCGGACAGACAAGATACTCCGCAGATTGGAAGCCTTACTGATTGTGGCTGACAAGGAGCATACCCTGATTATATCGGGCAACGGGGATGTTATTGAGCCTGATGAAGGGGCAATTGCTATAGGTTCAGGGGGAGCATATGCTTTAGCTTCTGCAAAGGCCCTTATAAAGTATTCTGATCTGGATGTAAAAAGTATAGTGGAGGAGTCCATGAAGATTGCAGCAGACATCTGTGTGTACACCAATGATAGGATATTTATAGAAGAATTATAAACGGGATTTTTCAGTACGAACTACTTATTTGTCTTGGGAGGATTGATGTCAATTTTTACACCTAAAGAGATTGTTGGAGAACTGGATAAGTATATAATAGGACAGAAAAATGCAAAGAGGGCAGTGGCTATCGCTTTAAGAAACAGATGGAGAAGACAGCAGGTCCCGGAAGATCTTAAAGATGAAATTGCCCCCAAAAATATTATTATGATTGGACCCACAGGGGTCGGTAAAACAGAGATAGCCAGAAGGCTTGCTAAACTTGCCCAGTCGCCCTTCCTGAAGATCGAGGCATCCAAGTTTACAGAAGTCGGATATGTTGGAAGAGACGTAGAATCTATGATTCGTGATCTTACAGAACTGGCAGTTAATATGGTAAAGGGTGAAGAAGCAGAAAAGGTTCGCAACAAGGCCAAAGAGATTGCAGAGGAGAGGGTTTTAGACCTATTACTACCTCCCCAAAAGGGAATGATAGGTGTTGGCGAAAAATTAACAAACGGGACAGATAATGAAGGCAAAAGCGATCAAACAGATACCAGGGAAAAGCTAAGGGGATTACTGCGAAAAGGAAAGCTGGACAATAGGGTTGTGGATTTGGAAGTAAGTCATAGGAATATCCCTATCATAGAAGTCTTCTCTGCATACGGTATGGAAGAGATGGACATAAACCTTAAGGATGTATTCAGCAACCTTTTCCCTGCACAAACAAAGAAGAGAAAGGTCAAAATCCCTGATGCGCTAAGCATCCTTTCCCAGGAAGAAGAGCAAAGGTTAATCGATATGGATAATGTTACTAAGCTTGCCATAAAGAGGGTAGAACAATCAGGTATAATCTTCGTAGATGAGATTGATAAAATTGCCGGCAGGGAGTCAGGCCACGGCCCTGATGTTTCCAGAGAAGGGGTTCAGAGGGATATTTTGCCTATTGTGGAGGGGACAACGGTAGCCACCAAGTATGGAATGGTAAGGACTGATCATATATTATTCATTGCCGCGGGAGCATTCCATATCTCAAAACCTTCCGATCTTATTCCAGAGCTTCAGGGAAGATTCCCAATAAGGGTGGAATTAGATTCCCTTGGTAAAGAGGAGTTTATCAGGATTCTGACAGAGCCTCAGAATGCCCTGATAAAACAGTATACTGCCTTACTGAAAACTGAAGATATAGACATGATTTTTAAAAATGATGCCATTGGTGAGATTGCCGAAATTGCCAGCTTAGTTAACGAGAGAACAGAGAATATTGGCGCCAGAAGACTGTACACGATTATGGAAAAACTCCTGGATGAGATCTCCTTCGATGCCCCAGATTTAAACGATAAAGAGATCGTTATAGATGCTGATTATGTTAAAGGAAAATTGTTAGATTTCGTTAAAGACGAAGACCTGAGCAGATATATTCTTTAGGGTTTTCAGTCCGAAGAGAACCGGTTATGGAAAAGTTGATAGACAAAGCAGAGGTATTGATAGAGGCTCTCCCGTATATCCGAAGGTTTTATAATAAGACAATAGTTATAAAATACGGAGGCCATGCAATGGTTGACCACGATTTGAAGGTGAATTTTGCCCTTGACGTGATCCTGATGAAGTATGTTGGTTTTAACCCAGTCATTGTTCATGGGGGAGGCCCACAGATCGGCAAGGTTCTTGAAAAGATGGGCAAACCCTCAAAATTTATCGATGGTATGAGGGTTACCGATCCGGAGACAATGGATATAGTGGAGATGGTACTGGTAGGAAAGATAAATAAGGAGATAGTAGGACTGATTAATCATCACGGTGGTCAGGCAGTGGGGCTGAGCGGCAAGGATGGCCAACTGATTATGGCCAAG
Source organism: Desulfobacteria bacterium (assembly GCA_041648535.1). Taxonomy (GTDB): domain Bacteria; phylum Desulfobacterota; class UBA8473; order UBA8473; family UBA8473; genus UBA8473. The sequence continues at coordinate 3,201 of JBAZOX010000212.1, forward strand.
AAGCTTGATATAATAAAGCAAAAGGACGGTACAGATGTCCCTGAGATTATAGATATAGGAATGGTCGGGGAGGTGGAATCCATTAACCCCAATGTTATCGAAGTTCTGGACAGGAACAAATTTATCCCCGTTATTGCGCCCATAGGGATAGGCAGCCAGGGAGAAACCTACAATATCAATGCTGACCTTGTAGCAGGGAAGATTGCTTCTGCCTTAAGGGCAGAAAAAATGGTGCTGCTTACCGATGTAGAAGGCCTATTGGATGAAAAGAAAAGGTTAATTTCAACGATAGATTCAAAGAAGGTCAGAAGATATATCAAGGAGGGTATAATCTCGGAAGGCATGATACCAAAGGTGACCTGTTGTCTGGAGGCGCTGACAGAAGGGGTTGTTAAGACCCATATTATAGATGGCAGGGTAAAGCATGCACTTCTTCTTGAGGTGTTTACCGATGTGGGTGTAGGAACAGAGATAGTTATGTAGAAAGTCAGGAGGGAAAAGATGGAACTTAAAGATGCCATAAGGAAAAGGCAGAGTGTTAGAGCATTTAAGCCTGATCCAGTTACAAAAGATATCCTGGTCAAGATAATGGAAGATGCCATTTGGGCCCCATCATGGGGAAACACTCAGCCATGGGAGTTTACCATAGTTGGGGGTGATACGGTAAAGAGGCTTGGTGAAGAATTCTCTAATAACTATCTAAATAAGGTTCCTGATAACCCCGATATTGGGATGCCTGAGCAGTGGCCAGATTCATATATGACTCGATACAGAGAGGTGGGCAGGGAACTTTTTGAGACCCTGTCAATAGGGAGAGGAGACAAGGAGAAGAGGGATCAACACTATGTAAACATGTTCAGGTTCTTTGGCGCCCCAAACGCGATCTATATTTATATCGATAAAGAGCTGGGAATCTATTCGGTTTTTGACGTGGGAATAATTACTCAGAATGTCTCGTTACTTGCGACTGATTATGGCCTGGGAACCTGTATCGTGGCGGCTGCGGTAAGATACCCTGACGTAGTTAAAAAGCATCTGAGTATTCCCGAGTCTAAAAAGTTAGTTATAGGCATAGCCATTGGTTATCCAGATTGGGATTCTCCTTACAGCAGGTATAAAAGCAGAAGGGATAGTTTGGATGCTTTGGTGAAATGGGTTGATGTGTAAAAGAGTTTTTCCCTGAGCATGGTATTATCATTTACAAAAAATGATCAAAGCCTTTTTTTTCAAGTACGTATCTCTTTCCACTATTATCTAAAACTGTGATCCCCTCATTCGGCTCAACAATCTCTCCAATATGAGTAATCTTTGCCTGAAACCTGTCTTTTATCTTTTTAAGTAAATCCACATTACCTCTATCGACAGTGAACAGAAGCTCATAGTCCTCTCCACCACCGAGGGCTAGATCCATTGGCATGTCGGCAAATTCATGGGAGTACTTTTGAAAGGCCTCCGAAGTAGGGAGTTTCTCTAACCAGATTTTTGCCCCTACTTTGCTCTGTTCACAGATATGCCCAAGGTCAGAGATAAGGCCGTCACTAATATCAATC
>JBAZOX010000213.1:0-4743 GCA_041648535.1 Desulfobacteria bacterium
AGCGAAGTCATACATAGAACTATTAAGGACGTGCAGAAGAGTAGATGGGGTCAAGAAAATATTTCTGGGTTCCGGCCTCCGCCATGATGTTCTGGTAAGATATCCTGAGGTACTGGAGGAAATTATGCTCCATCATGCCGGCAAATCCCTGCGTATAGCCCCTGAGCATACTGAAGATGCGATTTTACAACTGATGAGGAAACCTCCCTTTACTATCCTCGAAGAGTTTGTGAATCTGTTTCGCTCAATCAATAAAAGACTAAAACGCAGGATCGAACTGGCATCCTATATTATTGTTGGACATCCTGGAGAAAATATCCGTGACGTCCTGGAAATGAAAAAAAAATTGAGGGCACTGGGCCTAAGACATACTGATGTGCAGATCTTTACCCCAAGCCCTGGAACTCTTTCAACCGCCATGTATTATACCGGCATTGACGCTTCCATGAGACCCATTGAAACTGAGAAAAAGATAAAAGAGCTGTGTCACCGTAAGGACGTGATAAGCAAGATATAACTATCTCCATGCCCCGTGCCCCGAATTTCAACGACATTAATTAGAAACAAATTTTGATGAACTCGTAAAAAGTCGAGTTTTCCCTCTTTTGTCATTCCGGCGAAAGCCGGAATCCAGTAATTTCAACAACTTCTGGACTCCGGCTTTCGCCGGAGTGACGGAATTAAGACTTCCAAGTAACTTAAATTTGCAAATGCGTTGTAAGTAGCTTATATTACTTGACATTTACCGAAAAAGAACAAATTTACTGAAAGCGCAAGTTACTTTCCATTATAATGCCGACATGTCGGCATAGTGGAGCTTTTTACGAAGCCATCAACTTTTGAATTTTGATGACACAGCACTGTGGGGCCTTTTTAATTGACAAATAAGCGAAGGGTTGTATAATTAATCGTTAATAATTTATAATTTATAATCGAAAGGAGACTATACAATGAAAAAATTAGTTTTAGCGGTGTTAGTGGTTTTAATGATGACAGGATTGGCTGTGGCCAAGGAATTTGAGGTGACAAAGAAGGCTGGTGATTACACCGTGACGATAAAAATTGACAGGAATCCCCCTGTTACCGGCGAGAATAAAGTTTCGGTTGTTATTAAGGATAAGGGCGGCGCAGATGTCAAGGATGCCAAGGTTTCCGTAGAGTATTCCATGCCGGCCATGTCTGGTATGCCGGCCATGCAATACAAGGCTGATGCGAAGTTAACGGGTAGTGAGTATCAGGCAAAACTGAACTATTCCATGTCCGGAGCATGGGATACGATTGTCAGAATAAGCCGTGGCAACAAAAAAACCCAGGCTAAGTTCAATATTGATGTGAGGTAGGAAGATGTCTATCAAGCGGGTTGGTGTGTGTTCACGTGTTTTTTTCTTCATATTCTCCGTCCTCCTCCTGACAGGTGCAAAGGCATTGGCCGCAGAGGAGACGTTAAAACTCCAGGACCTGATCCGGGAAGCGATAAAAAACAATCCGGAGATCCATATGTCAGCGGCCAGGACCAGGGCCGCAGAGCACCGGATACCGCAGGCCACGAGTCTTGCCGATCCCATGGTTATGATGGGGTATGAGAATGAAGGCACCGACAGCCTGTATACCTTCGGCGGGGAAACCAAGGGTATGCCTGCCGACTCCCGCTGGATGTTCTCTTTTTCTCAGATGCTTCCCTATCCGGGGAAACTTGCCTTAAAGGGAGAGATGGCCTCTCGGGATGCGGGAAGCCTGAAAGACCTGGTTGATGCCGCCCGCTTGAACACAATTGTTCGGGTTAAGGAACTGTACTATGACCTCTTCTTAGCCTATACCAATATTGATTTGCTGAGGGATAAGGCAGCCCTTTTTTCCAGGACCGAGGATGCGGCGTTTGCCCGTTACGCCTCCGGCATGGCGCCGCAACAGGAGGTGTTGATGGCCCAGACGGAGAAATACATGCTTCTGGAAAGGGAAGAGATGTACAAGCAGAAGATCCAATCCATGAAAGCTATGCTAAGCGCCGTTCTGGGCAGGGAGACAAGTGCACCGCTCGGCGGCAGACCGGAAAAGCTCCCCTATGTACCTTACGGGCAAAGGCTGGATGAACTGATCAAGATGTCCTATGAAAAATATCCACTCATAAAATCACGGGAAAAGATGATCGGCGCTGCCCAGGCCAAGGTGGCAATGGCGAAAAAGGAATATTATCCCGATGTTACTTTAGGTGCCAATTATTTTGCCAGAAGTTCCCAATTCCCGGACATGTGGAGTCTCACGGCAACGGTTAATGTTCCCCTTTATTACAAGAAAAAACAGGAACAGGCTGTCTTGGAGGCCGAGGCTTCCCTCATGGAGGCAAGGAAGGAAGTTGAAGCGTCAAAGCTGATGGCAGCGTCTGCCCTGCGGGATAACTACGCCATGCTGAAAGCCGCTGATTCATTGATGGCATTGTATAAAGACGGCTTGATTCCCAAGGCCTATCAGGATTTTGAATTGGCCCTGGCCGGTTATGTCACCGGCAAAGTGGAAGCGATAACCGTCGTCACCAGGCTGAAACCACTGATTGACAACGAGATGCTATACTGGGGACAGCTTGTGGAAAGGGCTAAGGCTATAGCGAGGATAGAAGGTATCGCCGGAATTATGGATGAGGGAGTCACAAAATGAGAAGAAAAATAATAATTATTGTCATTTGCCTGCTTATTGCGGGCGTTGTCCTCTCTTATTATTTCGTTCCTGCCGGGACATGGAAAAAAATTGTAGAAAAGGTAGGGATTGTCAAGACGGCCAAAGTTGCGCCGGTGGATACGGCGCATCAGCACGGAGGAAATGTTGCCGTTACTGAGACTGAAGCGGATATGGAAAGCGCCGGAAAAACCGATGGAGAGGCGCCGACCGTGGAGATACCGGAGGACAAGCAGAAATTGATCGGTGTCAAAACTGTTAAAGCCTCGGTAAAAACCATGAACAGGTTGATTCGCACGGTGGGACGCATCGAGTACGATGAAAGAAAACTGGCTACGGTCAATACCAAGGTCGAGGGATGGATTGAAAAACTTCACGTGGATTATACGGGGCGTTATGTGAAAAAAGGAGAACCCTTAGCCGAGATTTACAGCCCGGAGCTGGTAGCTACTCAGCAGGAGTTTATCAATACCCTGCGGTGGGCAAATCAAAGTAAAGAGGTTAAAGACGAGCGTACCGCTATGCTGCTGACCAAAGACGCACAGGCGATTCTTGAGGCGTCCAAAGCAAGACTTCGGCTTTGGGATATCAGAGATGAGCAGATAGCAATGATCGAAAGATCGGGCAAGCCGCTAAGGACTCTTACCGTCTACAGCCCGGTCAGCGGTTTTGTTGTTCAGAAGATGGCACTTCAGGGAATGCGTGTTATGCCAGGGGAAAAACTCTTCGATGTGGCTGATCTGTCCACCCTTTGGGTCATGGCCGATATCTACGAATATGAATTGCCTTTCATCAAGGTTGGGCAAACCGCCAGGATCGGTCTCAGCTATTTTCCTGGGAGGGAAGTCTCTTCACGGATAGATTATGTCTATCCAGCCTTAGCCGGTGAGACGAGAACCGCTAAGGTGAGATTTACGATTCCCAATCCCGAAGGTGTTCTTAAGCCCCAGATGTTTACCAACGTGGAAATCAGGATTAACCTGGGAAACAGGCTTACTGTACCTGCTGAGGCGGTTATCGATACAGGGGTGAGACAGATTGTTTACGTGGATAAAGGCGAGGGTAACTTTGAACCGCGGGAGGTAATGCTGGGGTTGCGGACGGAAGATACAGTGGAAATTATCAGAGGCATCAAAGCGGGGGAAAAGGTTGCTGTCTCGGCCAATTTCCTTATCGATTCGGAAGCGCAGTTGAAGGGCGTTGCACCCTTGCCCATGAGGCGTAAACCGTAAGTTACAAGTTATGAGTTAATGTAACTACTCAGGTGTTTAGGCTGTAGGCTGAAGGCTGTTAGGAAAAACGGGAATACGGCTCATTTTGAAGTCGTGCTTGGTGTGGGAATTCTCTCTCTCCACCAAAGCGCTTCGATCGTGCTTTTCAGATTCCTTCAGCCTTCAGTCTAAACAGCTTCAGCCTGACTACGTGAGTAATCACAACTGTATTAAGGACAAGAATGATCGCTAAAATCATTGATTACAGTGCACGTAATAAATTCATCATCTTTCTCTTAGTTGCCTTCCTTGCCATCTGGGGGTATTGGGCATTGAAGAGAACCCCCCTTGATGCCATTCCCGACCTAAGCGACACCCAGGTGATCATCTATACGGAATGGGCGGGCAGAAGCCCCGATTTGGTGGAAGACCAGATAACCTATCCCATATCGTCCACACTGCTTGCGGCGCCGAAGGTTCAGTTTGTCCGGGGATTTTCTTTCCTGGGAAGTTCCTTTATCTATGTGATTTTTGATGAAGGTACGGATATCTACTGGGCGAGAAGCCGGGTGCTGGAATATCTTCAGGCCGTGAAGTCCAAGATTCCCTCGGATGTCAATCCCGTACTCGGCCCAGATGCTACGAGCGTCGGCTGGGGCTTTTCCTATGCCGTTGTCGATAAGACAGGCAAGCACAATCTGGCGGAGCTCCGCAGCCTCCAGGACTATGACATTAAGCTGGCTCTCGAAAGCGTGCCTGGCGTTTCCCAGGTGGCCAGCCTGGGGGGATTCGTTAAGCAGTATCAGATAACTATCGATCCCAACAGGCTTTTAGCCTTCAACATACCCCTCGTGTCGGTGAT
>JBAZOX010000214.1:0-4720 GCA_041648535.1 Desulfobacteria bacterium
ATTATTGCTTCTACCTTTTCTACTAAAACCATGGCCTTTTGTTCACCCATGGCAAATCCTGACTTCTCTCCTGCTTCAAACCCCTTCTCATATGCCTCCCTCTCTATGTTTTCAGTATTCTGAGCAATAGGCAGGTGTTCCTCCTCTAACCTTCTGACAATCTTATTCAGTAAAGGCATCTCAAAGGGGATAATGTCCTTATCTTGCATAAACCGATTCTTATGCCACAATGTCTTCATCGCCTCTCCCTGCGAGAATAATCTTGCCTTCTGCCTCTAACTTTCTTGCAATTTTAACTATATCTTGCTGTGCCTTTTCTACTTCAGATACCCTGACCGGCCCCTTCACCTGAATCTCTTCTTTGAGTATCTGTGCTGCTCTTTGAGACATATTCTTGAATATCTTTTCCTTCAATGCCTCAGAGGCTGTCTTCAGTGCCAGGGAAAGTTTTTCTGTGTTTACCTCCTTCAGTATCATCTGAATTCCCCTGTCATCCACATTAGCAATATCATCAAATACAAACATGAATTGTCTGATGGAGTCTGCAAGTATCTCGTCTTTCTCTTCAATATCCCCAAGAACTTTATGTTCGGTTGTCCTGTCACAGTGATTCAGTATCTCGGCAATCATTCTTGTGCCGCCGAGTTTCTTACCCTTGCCCTTACCGATATCCAGTTGTCCCTTGAGGACCTCATTGAGCTCTTCGAGCGCGCTTTCAGTGACCCTTTCGCTTGTGGCTATTCTCATGGCTACGTCAGCCTTTAACTTCTCAGGAAGGGAAGATAGCACCTCGGCTGCATGTCCTGGTTCAAGCAGAGAGACAATAAGTGCAATGGTCTGGGGATGCTCTGATAAAAGAAAGTTCGATAGCGTCTTAGAATCAACCCACTTGAGTGAATCTAAAGGGCCCTCCTTTGATGCCATCTCCAGTATCTTTGCTGCCCCATCTTCTCCAAGTCCCATTGAAAGGATCTTCTTTACAAATTCCTCTCCGCCTATATGTAAGTCACCTCTGTCAATCATATCTGAAGCCTCTTTCATCACATTATCAATTGTGATCGTGTTGACGGTCTTCAGTCTCGCCATGTGCATAGTGATCTTACCTATATCTCTGATATTAAGGTCCTTCAACGCCTCTGCTGCGGCTTCCTCGCCTACGCAGCTAAGAAATATAGCTGCCTTTTCATATCCATTCAAAGGCATTTATTCCTCCTCTATCCAGTTTTTTATCAGATTAGTAGTCTCTTTTGGATTTTTCTTTGCCCATTCAATTACCTGTATCTTTGCAGGCTTTGCCGGCACCTCCAATCTCTTCTCTATTTCTGCTGTTGTCTGGGGCAGTTGCAAGGAGGGTTGTTGAGCGAGAGGTACCCCGGTGAGCGCATTTACCAGTGGTCTAACTACAAAGAGAAACAACAAAACCACTGCTAAAAGTGGGACAATGTATTTTGTGACGGTAATAATAATAGGTATAATTTCAGTTTTAGGTTCAAGCAAGTCCTCCTGAGGGGCAACCTCAAAGGGCATATTTACCACCCTTACCTCGTCACCTCTGTCTGGCAGAAAACCAATCGACTTCTTCACCATCTCCTCAAACTGTTTAATATCTTCTTCGGAACGAGGAGTATATTTCTTTTCCTTTGCACCCTGTTGGGGAGCATAGGTGCCATCAATAAGAACGACTGCATAAAGCCTTTTTACCTCTCCTGAAGAGTTTATGATACGGCTTGTTACCTTGCTTATCTCATAATTTATGGCCTCGTTTTTCTTCTCCATCTGTCCCTGTTGTGATCCCATTTGTGGTGCCGTCTTTCCCGGAAGGTTAGATGAAACACCAGGGACACCGCCGATAATCCCAGTTATTGACTTTTCAACGTTTTTCTGCTCGCTTCTTACAACCTGACTATCAGGGTCAAACTTCTCTTCTGTTTTCTCGGTCTTTGTAAAGTCAATAACAGCAGTAACCTTTGCCTTTACGTGACTTTTGCCTACAACAGGTTGGAGGATGCCCGTGATCCTGTTTTCCATATCCTTTTCATAATTACGCTGGTAATCTAATTGGTCATTTGTCATTCCGATGGTCTCACCTGTACCGGATGTAAGCATCTCGCCATGGCTATCAACTATTGCTACATCCTTTGGATTCAGACCATTAACACTGCTTGACACAAGATGCACCATCCCCTGGACCTGACCCTGAGAGAGCCTCCTCCCCTGTCTCAACTTTACAAGAACAGATGCCTTTGGCCTTTCCTCCGACTGCGTAAATAAAGATTTTTCAGGAATAGCAAGATGCACTCTGCACTGTTCCACCTCCGAAAGTGATCTTATGGTTCTTGAAAGCTCACCCTGGAGTGCCCTTTTGTAATTTAATTTTTGAACAAATTCCGTCATCGTCAAGTTTGTTTCATCAAAAACTTCAAAACCGATACCTCCCCCTTGAGGAAGTCCCTGACTCGCAAGTTGGATCCTTAGCTCATACACCCTATTGGATGGGACCATTATTCCACCCCCGGATGTTTTATAAGGGGTCTTTTGCTCCTTCAGCTTCTGGATAATCAGGCCTGCATCTTCCTCACCCAGATTAGAATAAAGAAGTTGATAATCCTCCTTCTGTATCCATGCAAATAAAAGAATGATAGCAGTTATAACCAGTGCAAGAAGGATCAATATTATTACTTTATTTTTTGTCGGTAAGTTCTTAATTATCTCAATTTTCTCAGCTATATTTACCATTGCCTCTTACACCTGCATCCTCATAATCTCTTCATAGGCGCTCAATAGTCTATTTCTTATCTCTACCATTAATTGAAAAGACATCTCCGCCTTCTCCATGGTAATAATAGCCTGCGCGACATCTCCGCCGGAAGCGAGCTCTTTCACTGCGTTATCGGCATCATTTTGTATTTGAGAAATCTTTCCGATAGCATCTTGCATTACCTCGTCAAAACCTTTGCCGGAATCCTTCCTGTTAGCAGTAACCTTTGAAAACTCCTGACCTGTCTTCAGTCCTGTAATCGTAATATCAGACATCATAACCTCCCCAGTTCAAGTGTCTTCATAAACATTGCCTTTGACATATTAAAGGTTGACACCGATGCCTCATATGCCCTGGATGCCATCATCATATTTACCATCTCTTCTATAATATTTATATTCGGCATTGCCACATGTCCATCCTTATCCGCATCAGGATGCCCCGGATCATAAACCATTTTGAAAGGTGTGTTGTCTGTAGCTATATCAACAACCTTAACACCTTTAAATTCTCCAGGGCAGGAGTCCAATACCACCGAAGAAAAAACCACATCCTTTCTCCTATATGGGCCACCTTCTTGCGTCCTTGTAGAATGGGCATTTGCCATATTGGATGCGATTACATTCATCCTTTGCCCCTGTGCACCAAGGGCTGACGCACTAATCTCAAACACAATGAAAGAATTCATATTACCTCCTCAATGCATTCTTAAACATTCTTATCTTTATAGAAAGCATAGAAATCCCTGCCTGGTATAGCATTGCATTCTCTGTCATCTTTGCTACCTCTGTATCAAGATTTACATTATTTTTATCAACCCCCTCTTGTGTTGTCTTTGTTACTATTTCTCCTGATAAGTCTTGATAGCTGTTTTTTAAATGTTTCGGGTTTGTCGCTTTAAGTTCCATTCCTTCAAAAATCTGTCCAAACTTTACCTCTCTGGCTTTATAGTTAGGTGTATCAACATTCGCGATATTAGAGGCTATAACACCATGCCTCATATTGGTTAAACGTATCAGATCTTCTAATATCCTAAATCCATCACTCATAAACGCTCTCCCTACAAGTTAAATGCCTAAAGTTATTTAAAAAGGAAATTCCTACACAATTCAATTACCATTCAATTACCATGCCAGGACATTTTGTAACCGTTCACGGTAATTACAACAGCAGGCTTAAGCCCGCTGTTATATAAAGCTTGAAGCATTTTTGCCAACTGTTAACTGCAAACCGTAAACTGTGAACTGATACGTTATTTGTTATCACCCTGTATTTTTTCACCTCACAGGAAAATTTTGCCCATATTCGTTCAGTTTGTTCCTTATGGTTCTCACGCTTACACCCAGTATCTTTGCAGCCTTCGTCTTATTGCCATTTACTTCCTTTAATGTCTTTAATATTGCCTCTTTTTCCATGTCTTTTATCCTGCCATTAAAGATATGCGTATCATTATCATCGAACATAAGGTCGTTTGTAGATACAATCTCACCATTAGAGAGGAACACCGCTCTTTGTGCCACATTTTCCAGCTCCCTGACATTACCGCGCCACTGCCTCTTTTTAACTAAATCCATTGCATCTTCTGTAAATCCTTTAGTCTTCTTTCCAAACATAGCTGAAAACTTCTCCACAAAATGCCTGGCAAGCAAAGGTATATCTTCATGCCTATCTCTCAGGGGCGGCACCTTTATAGGAAATACGTTGAGTCTGTAGTAAAGGTCTTCCCTGAAACGCCCCTCGATACACTCCTTATTCAGATCCCTGTTGGTAGTGGTTATTACCCTTACATCCACTTGTACAGGTTCCTTTCCACCAACCCTATCTACCTCCCTTTCCTGTAAAACCCTGAGTAGTTTTGTCTGCAGGGTCATGGGCATTTCCCCTATCTCGTCAAGGAGTATAGTTCCACCACTGGCGAGTTCAAATTTCCCCTTTCTTCTTTCTGTAGCACCTGTGAATGCC
>JBAZOX010000215.1:0-4666 GCA_041648535.1 Desulfobacteria bacterium
CCCCGTGCAGCCATGGCCCATATGGAGTCGGATGAGAAAGAATGTATCACCGACTTTTTCAACCAGACGATCTGTTCCATTGATCTGGTTTGACATCCTCTCTCCCTGGAGATACCCGATAGTAGGGTGAGCGGGATCGAAAGACACGCAGGGCAAACTATTTGAAGCTACCGAAAGTTCATTGGCTGCATGATTGCTTGCCGCTGAAGCCGAGCAGACATCGCAGTCATCTACACTGCGAAGCTCCTCAGAGAGTCGGATCTCTCATTAGAGAAAGCAGTAGATTGAAATATCAGAGGGCCGCCATAAATATCATCGAGGTAGGGTAAGGGAATGGGAAGCGATGAGGTTTGATAAGTACCATATTTCCGAAGCAATCAAAGAGAACCTATCACAACTTGGCTTTAAGAGACCTACGGATATACAATTTAAAGCCATTCCTTCAATCATGAAGGGTGAAGACGTTCTGGCCATCGCCCAAACAGGTACGGGAAAGACGGCCGCATTTGCGATTCCGGTCATCAATAAAATCCACAACTACAAAAGTAGTAAACGCTCCTTTGGCATTAAATGTATTGTCATGGTTCCGACGCACGAACTGGCATTTCAGATCGGTGAAGTTTTTGAAAAACTTGCCCGACATACCAAGGTGAAAATTTTCTCCCTATATGGTGGTGTTGAGCAGGATTCTCAGGTTAAAAGGCTTCAGGATGGCATCGATATCCTTGTCGCGACGCCGGGGCGCATGTTTGATCTGATCAGCCAGGGACATATCAAGCTTACGAGTGTCGACACCCTGATCCTTGATGAGGCCGACCACATGCTGGACCTGGGATTCATTGCAGACATCAAAGATGTAAAGAGAATGCTTACTCAAAAGCACCAGACCCTGTTTTTCTCCGCGACGATTAACAAAGAGATCAAAAAACTGGCCTTTTCCCATGTTAAAAGCTCGGCCATACGCATTCAGATATCTCCGGAGGACCCGGTCGCAAAAAATGTCTCTCACGCCGTCATGTTTGTCGAAATGGATGACAAACGGTTTTTCCTGGAACGATTTATTGCCGATCATCCAGACAGCAAGATCATTGTTTTTGTCAGAACACGGGTACGGGCCGAAAGAGTGGCAAAGGCCATGGACAGGGTACATATCCGCTCTTTGACCATCCATGGCGAAAAAGACCAGTATGACCGATCCGATGTTATGAAAAGGTTCAAACAAGGGGATAGCCTTATCCTCATTGCCACTGACGTCAGTGCGCGTGGAATCGACATTCCGGATGTGGATTATGTCATCAACTATGACTTACCTGAAAAGCGGGAGAACTATGTTCACAGGGTTGGAAGAACCGGGCGAGGTGTGAAAAAAGGCGTGGCCATTTCATTTTGCAGTCAGAGCGAGAAAACGCGTCTCGATGAAATCCAACAGTTTTTAAATAAAGAAATTGAAGTGATCAAAATCGGGAAAAAAGAGTATGCCCGTATGATCGATAAACCCCAAGAAGCAAGAAGCCTGAAGGCCCTGATTGATGATAATGAGGCCTTTCTCAAGAGAAAAAAGAAGAAAAAATCCAACAAATGATAATGCGGGCTCACACCGCTTGTTGTCTGTTCTCCTTGTACGGTGGTGCTCTAGCTAAAACAAAGTTATGAGAGAGTCAACGAGATTGAGCAGGCTGAAGTTTAGCAGTTATATTGTCTTTAATCCAATGAGGATCCCACCATTCTTTGGGATTAACAAAAATCCCATGGACTAGCATACTAAAGTGGAGATGGTCTCCTCCAGCTAGTCCAGTAGTACCTGTATTGCCAACAATGTCACCTTTCTTTACTTCCATACCGGATTTTACCTTGATACTGCTGAGATGAGAATACAAACTGAAGACGCCCTGACCATGGTCAATAATTACGGTATTCCCATAAATCCCTAAATAATCAGCGAATACTATTATGCCATTGTTAGCTGCCTTTACAGGGAACTGTTCCAGGGCAGCTATGTCTACTCCCAGATGTACCTGTTTGTCAATCTCTCTGCCCTGATAGTAGTATGTCCTCTTATCGGCATATTGTGCTTCAGGAGAGCCTTCCGTCCTCAAAAATGCCCCATCCCATAACCTCTGAGGATGGGATTTGCTACAGACAACGGTTATTTTACGATTGCATTCTTTACGTAACCAGCTATTTACCTTCAAATATATATCCTGATTGCTGCCCCGAAGATTATCATATCGGGCACTGAATTCCGGCATCTTCTGGTTTAGAAAACTATCTGAGATATCCATCTTAACTTCCCTAAACTCTTTCCTGAGAATCAAGTGGGGGAAGGATATTTTAGTTACATTACCAGCACTATCCTTGGCCATAAGCATAATCGGGGTTGGATTAGAGGCATCCCAGGGTAGAGCAAAGTAAGCCACATGCGCCCCGTCAGGGGTAAGGGGATAGCCTTCAAAGAAAAGATCTCCTGCCAGGATACCACTCCTTACGGCATCTTTGGAAACACTGTAGAGCACTGAACCACTGCCTCCCACATTGATATTGTGACTCAAACTTCTAATACTGATTTGTGGCGGAAGGGTATCAACCATAACCTCCTTTTCCACTCGGGACTCATTTTTAAACAGGAAATTATCACGGGCTGAAATTATTAGAGTCGCCTTTCCATCTTTTAATCCTAATACGAGAGGCTTTATAAGGAGTTTTATGTCCTGTTTATGCCCCCCTTTCGTGGAAAATTCAAGGTTTGAAATTTTTTTCTCGTTATTTCCCTGTTTTATTGATACCTGAACAGACACTATTTCGCTCTTCTTGTCCTCTACCGAAAACTCAAGTTCCTGGTTTTGACCAACGAATCCCATATCCTTACTGAAGATTATTATTGGCGGAGTGAGGTCTCCTTTAATTACAGCCCATATACCTATCAACACAAATACCAAAATTAGTGCTGTCAGAAAAAAGAATCTTTTAGACATTTGCCATATCCTCCCGCCCCCTTACGGTGAGGCTATTAGCCTATAGCCTATAGCCTATTAGCCTAACTGAACCGTTCTAATTGGAAATGGAATTTCAATACCCTCTTTTTTGTATCGTTTGTGTAATTTCTTCACTAATTCATGTGTCAGAATGTATTGGTCCATAAATTCCCTGCCACGCATTATTACAGTAAAATTTATACTGAAGTCGGCAAAGGTATGGTAACGAATAAAAGGTTCAAAAGCCAGCTCATCCCCCACAATTTGTTCCATTACCTCTTTTGCCACTTCGATTGTTATTTTTTCCACATGTTCAAGATCACTATCATAGCTTACGCCAACCTGAACACGGACTGAAAGTTCCCTCTCTGGAAGATTGTAATTTGTTGTAATAGCAGATGCCAGTTTAGAATTTGGAACAATTATGATGTTATTGGGAAGTGCCCTTAAGGTTGTATTTCGCCAGCCAATGTCTACCACATAGCCCTCATTTCCCGTGTCAAGCTTTAAGTAATCCCCTGTCCTTACCTGTCTTGAAGCAAGAATATAAAAGCCCGAGAACAGATTAGAGAGAGTGTCCTGAAGGGCCAGAGCAACGGCAATCCCTCCGACCCCCAGTGCAGTAATTATGGGGGTGATCGAGATGCCGAGGGTCTGAAGGATAATTAACCCCCCCACAATTAATATTACTATCCTGGTAAGGTTCGTAAAGATCGTTGTCGATATTAATGCCCCCTCTGTTTTATTGGTGTATATCTTTACTACACCGACCGCTATTTTTGCTAATACCCATGTTATAGAGAAAATAACAGCAATCAGCAGGACTTTCTGAAGTATATTTGAAAGATTCACTGACAGGGGGATGCTGGGGAGGGCTGAATATATACCTGCGATAAGGAACCAAAGCAATATCATACCCTTAAGAGGTTCTGTTACAACATTATACCCTTCCCAACCCGTTTTATGGGCTAGTTTGATAATCCTTGAAAAGATTATTTTTTGGAAGACTACACCTGCGAGTGCCGAACCCAGGATAGTGCTTATGGGGATAATAAACGATGAAATCTTTGAAAACTCAAAAGGCATATTAAGCCTCACCCCTCTTTGTTGCTTGGGAATTTCTATAAGTACTTGAAATTCCGAGAGGAATCAAGAACCAGAAGTCGTCAGCCTCTGGCGGAT
This sequence comes from Desulfobacteria bacterium, assembly GCA_041648535.1. GTDB lineage: Bacteria > Desulfobacterota > UBA8473 > UBA8473 > UBA8473 > UBA8473. The sequence goes on from JBAZOX010000215.1 coordinate 4,155, forward strand.
TGTTCCGAAGCAACTAACTTGATTTAACTTAAGAAGGCTATCAAATATTTAAGAGATGTCAAGGAAAAAGTAAAGCCATTAAATTTCTTGACAATAAATCTAAATTACTATAGTTTTTACAATATAGCAAGCTCTCCATACAACCAAGTTCAAGGGAGGATGTGTATGCCGATATACGAATACCAGTGTAATCAATGTCAGAGAATGATGAGTTTTTTGATCTTAAAGATTTCAGAGGCATCTACACTGAAATGCAAGGGTTGTGGAAGCAAAGATTTGAACCGACTGTTGTCTAGGGTCACGTATCACAGATCAGAAGGTGATAGGATGGCAGAGTTCAACACCAACAAGCCCCGGGGGGAGGAATTCTATAAGGATTCCCGCAACGTTGGACTCTGGGCAAAAAAAAGGGCCAAAGAATTGGGTACAGATCTTGGCCCGGAATTTGATGAAGTAGTAGATAGGGCCCGGACAGGCAAGATATTGGAAGACTACGACCTATAGGGTTAATG
>JBAZOX010000216.1:0-4644 GCA_041648535.1 Desulfobacteria bacterium
TATAAAGGGCGCTGTTGATGAGGCAATGAAATGTAAAGAAACAGGGGAGGAAAAGTGTATTGTTATTGCCTTCAGTGGCCATGGGCACTTTGACCTGGCGGCTTACGATGCCTATCTTGCAGGCCAATTAGAGGACTATGAGTATCCTGAGGAAATGATAAAAGAGGCATTGGAAAAACTGCCAAATATTTAAACAACAGCGGGCTTGAGCCCGCTGTGTGTAAACTGACAAGAAGGGGGCAGCCCGTTAAGGGCTGACCTCCTTTGCCTGAAAGGAACGGAAATATAGATGTACTTCCCGTCTTTTGAAGAGTTTTCCAAAAAAGCAGAAGAAGGTAACCTTATCCCCGTATACAGAGATATCCTGGCAGATATGGAAACCCCGGTCTCTGCATTTCAGAAGATAAACAGCGGCAAGTATTCATTCCTGCTGGAAAGTGTGGAGGGGGGTGAAAAATGGGCCAGATACAGCTTCCTTGGTTTTAATCCCTCTATAATCTTCAGAAGCAAAGGGAACACGGTAGAAATTATCAGAGGTCAAAAGACAGAAGAGTGGAAAAATGTGAAATCCCCCCTCGATAAATTAAGGGATTTAATGAGGGAGTATAACCCTGTAAAGATGGATGGACTCCCCAGGTTTTTTGGCGGAGCGGTGGGCTATTTGAGTTATGACATGGTGAGGTTCTTTGAAGAATTACCTGACAATACCACCGATGATCTTAACATATACGACAGCTTTTTTGTGATTACAGACACCATCCTGATATTTGACAACCTGAAACAAACCATAAAAGTTGTGTCTAATGTTTACTTAAACGAGGGGGGTTCCCTGGAAAGCTTATACAGAGAGGCTACAAGAAAGATAGATTCCATAGTCTCAAGATTAAAAGAGCCCCTGATGAGAAAATCAATACCGATTAGTGATGAACCAAGTCTAAATATTACATCGAATCTTTCAAAAGAGGAGTTTGAAAATACAGTAGTAAAGGCGAAAGAGCATATCGTAGCAGGGGATATTATACAGGTTGTCCTTTCACAGCGATTCCAAACGCAGGCTGATATAGACCCCATGAATATTTATCGGAGTTTAAGGATTATAAATCCGTCACCGTATATGTTCTATTTGAAGTTCGATGACTTGATGGCAGTAGGATCATCCCCTGAGGTTATGGTTAGGGTTGAAGACAATCGTATCGCCCTTAGACCTATTGCCGGAACACGACCCAGGGGCAAAAGCCCCGAAGAAGACCAAGAATTAGAGAAGGATTTGCTTAAAGATCCTAAAGAGATTGCAGAACATATAATGCTGGTGGACCTTGGACGAAATGATGTGGGTAGAGTAGCAAAAACAGCTACAGTCAATGTCAACGAACTTATGATAATAGAAAAATACTCCCATGTGATGCATATAGTCTCCAATGTCCAGGGGATTCTTGATGATGATAAGGATAGCTTTGACGTTCTTAAGGCATGTTTTCCCGCCGGAACGGTTTCCGGGGCTCCTAAAGTGAGGGCGATGGAGATAATCGAGGATTTAGAACCTACCAGAAGAGGCCCTTATGCCGGTGCTGTAGGGTACTTTAGCTTTTCTGGCAATATGGATTTTTGTATTACAATTAGGACAGTGATAATAAAGGATCGCACTATATATATTCAGGTAGGCGCCGGTATTGTTGCTGACTCAGAACCGGATAAAGAGTGGTCTGAAACGGTAAATAAGGCTAAGGCTATGATGAAAGCCCTTGAGATGGCTAAAGATGGATTGGGATAAAAGATGCTTTTGATGATTGATAATTACGATTCTTTTACTTATAACCTGGTCCAGTACCTTGCAGAACTGGGTGAGGAAGTCAGGGTATTTAGAAACGATAAGATAAGTTTAGAAGATATTGACAGTCTGAAACCCCAGGGACTCACGATTTCACCTGGGCCTGGTAGACCCAGGGAAGCCGGTATCTCGTTAGCTGCAATTAGACACTTCGCCGGCAAGATACCAATACTGGGCGTCTGCTTAGGGCATCAGTCGATTGGGGAGGCATTCGGCGGAAGGATCATTCAAGCTAAAAACATAATGCATGGCAAGACCTCCCTTATACATCATGACAATGAAGGAGTCTATAAAGACCTGCCAAATCCCTTCGAGGCTACGAGATACCACTCATTGGTCATCGAGAAAGCCACTCTTCCTGCCTGTCTCAAAGTAAGCGCAGAGAGTGAAGATGGTGAGATCATGGGAGTCAGGCATAATGAATACCATATAGAGGGGATTCAATTCCACCCGGAGTCTATACTGACCAGGGTGGGAAAGGACCTTTTGAAGAATTTTCTGAACAGTATCAGTGATTCAGACAGTAGACCATAGACATCAGACATTAGACTTAGGGTGTCCGTTCACAGTTTACGGTTTGCAGTTAACAGTTGGCAAAAATGCTCCAAGCTTTATATAACAGCGGGCTTAAGCCTGCTGTTGTAATTAAACCTTAAACAGTAAACTGAGAACCGTGAACGGTTACAGAAAAGTCTGGTGTCTACAGGCTGAAGTGTCCTAACAGTCTTCAGTCTACAGCCTATCTACCTGAGTAGTTACAAGGAGACAAGTATCATGATTACAGAGGCAATAGGAAAGGTAATTGAAAGAAATAACCTGTCTGAAACAGAGATGATAGGAGTAATGAACCAGATAATGGGTGGAGAGGCAACCCCTGCCCAGATAGCCTCGTTCATTACGGCTCTGCGAATGAAGGGAGAAACCATAGAGGAAATTACCGGCGCAGCCAGGGTTATGCGCGAAAAGGCTATTAAGATAAACACAAACTCTTCTACAGTTATAGATACATGCGGGACCGGTGGAGATGGAGCCAATACCTTTAACATATCCACTACTTCAGCCTTTGTGGCAGCAGGGGCTGGTATAACCGTAGCAAAACACGGGAACAGATCGGTTTCAAGCAACTGCGGAAGCGCAGATGTCTTAAAGGCTTTGGGAGTAAACATCGAAGCAGGTGCAAACACAGTGGAAAGATGCCTTAATGAAAACGGTATTGGCTTCCTCTTTGCCCCTCTGCTTCACGGAGCCATGAAGTATGCGATCGGACCCCGGCGGGAGATTGGCATAAGAACTGTCTTCAACATATTGGGGCCATTGACCAACCCTGCAGGAGCTTCTGCGCAGGTAATAGGTATATATTCCAAAGAGCTGACAGAAAAATTGGCTGCTGTTTTGGGCAATCTGGGGAGCCGACACGCCTTTGTAGTCCATGGTGAGGATGGGCTGGACGAGATCAGTCTGACTTCCAAAACAAAAATCTCTGAGCTAAAAAACGGAAAGGTAGATACCTACTGGGTAAAACCAGAGGATTTCAATATTGAACGATGCCGGACTGAAGACCTGATGGGAGGAAACCCTGAAGAAAACGCCAGTATCACTCTGAGGGTTCTCAAAGGTGAAAAAGGACCGAAAAGGAACATAGTTCTCCTCAATGCGGCGGCCGCTATTGTAGTCGGTGGAAAGGCAGAAACCTTTGCCGAAGGTATCAGGGTTGCAGAAAAGTCCATAGATAGCGGTGCTGCCATGAAGAAGCTGGAAGGGCTTGTGAAAATGAGTAATAAAGGGTAAACGGTGAACAGTGAACGGTAATTTTTTAGATGAGATTATCAGCCATAAAAAGAATGTCCTGATAGAGGGTAAGAAAAGGTGTTCTATAGATGAACTTCGAGGAATAATAGGTGCCTTGCCCCCCATAAGAGACATCAAGTCTGCCATAACCTCCCCATCCACTCCAATAAGGATTATTGCCGAGGTAAAGAAGGCATCGCCATCTAAAGGGATAATCAGGGAAGATTTCGATCCGGTTGAGATTGCAAAGACCTATGAAGCCAATGGGGCATCGGCTATATCCGTACTTACAGAAGAGAAATTTTTCCATGGAAGTCTTGATTACCTCAAAAAAATAAGAGAGGTGACTGCTATTTCTCTTCTATGTAAGGATTTCATCTTTGATGAATATCAGGTCTATCAGTCCCGGGCATTCGGCGCCGATGCCTTCTTATTGATTGCAGCGATACTGGACGATAGGAAACTGAAGGATCTTTTAAAGACCGGAAGAGGGCTGGGAATGCAGGCTATTGTAGAAGTCCACAACCTTGAAGAATTGAAGATGGTTCTTCAAACAGAGGCTGAAATTATCGGCATAAACAACCGGGATCTGAAAACCTTCAAAACCGATATATCCACAACAGAACGTCTCATCAAAGAAATCCCGCAGGATAAGATTGTGGTGAGTGAAAGCGGCATCAATACAGCCGAAGATATTTCAAGATTAAGGGAGTGCGGGGCACATGCCTTTCTCATCGGTGAGAGTCTTATGAGGGAGAGGGATATAGCCAAAAAGCTCACCGAACTCCTGTCTTTACAATAAAGAAAATCCCTTTCCCAAATAGCCTTATCAGAGATGAAGGAAAACTGCCTTTTGACCAGTTTATTGAGCTCTTTACATCTATGTGGAATCAGGGGGTAACCCTCGGTGTGCTTCCTAAATTAAAAAATGTCAAGTAAAGGGTTGCGTCCCCTTTATCCCGGTGCAGTTACTCGTTAAGCCTTCTTTCTCTCTCGATAAGATATCCGGAAACATACTTATGGATGAT
>JBAZOX010000217.1:0-4605 GCA_041648535.1 Desulfobacteria bacterium
TTTAATATTGCCAAAAATGCCTCCTGAGGGATTTCAACCTTTCCAATCTGTTTCATCCTCTTTTTCCCCTCTTTCTGTTTCTCCAACAGTTTTCTTTTCCTTGTGATGTCTCCTCCGTAGCATTTTGCAGTAACGTTCTTTCTTAGAGGTCTGATAGTTTCTCTTGCTATAACCTTACTGCCTATGGCACCCTGAATAACCACTTCAAACATCTGCCGGGGTATCAAATCCTTCATTCTGGCAACCAGATTCTTCGCACGGAAGTAGGCATTCTCCTTATGGGTAATCAATGAAAAAGCATCTACCATATCCCCATTAATGAGTATATCCAGTTTAACCATATCGGATTCGCGAAAATCAAGGTGCTCATAATCAAATGAAGCATATCCACGGCTTGCCGATTTTAACCTATCATAAAAATCAAATAGTATCTCGTTTAAAGGCAGTTCATAGGTTAAAACAACCCTGTCAATGCTAAGATACTTGATCTGTTTCTGGATACCGCGTTTCTCTTCACACAGCTTCAATACAGCCCCTACATAACTATTGGGAAGGTAGATGGCAGCCAGCACATACGGTTCTCTAATAGAAACAAGCTCCTGAAGAGAAGGGAGCTTAGATGGATTCTCTACATTCAATACATGTCCACCTGTAGTGGTGACCTGGTAAATCACATTAGGCGCAGTGGTTATAAGATTCAATCCATACTCTCTCTCAAGACGTTCCTGAATAATCTCCATATGCAAAAGACCCAAAAATCCACAGCGAAAGCCGAACCCTAGTGCCAGAGACGTTTCCGGTTCATATGAGAAAGAGGCATCGTTCAGTTGGAGCTTTTCAAGGGCATTCCTGAGCACATCAAATTGAGCCGATGCAGTCGGATACAAACCACAAAAGACCATGGGTTTCATGATTCTGAAGCCAGGAAAAGGCATATCAGTAGGGTTTTCTGCATCTGTTATAGTATCGCCCATTCTGGTGTCTTTGACTTCTTTAATCCCTGCTATGACAAAACCCACCTCACCGGCTGAGAGTTCTGGAACATCTATCATATCGGGTGAAAATATACCAACCCTTGCAACCTCAAATATCTTCTTTGAAGACATCATCTGTATGTTCATCCCCTTCTCTATTGTTCCATCAAATACCCTGATCAATACTATAGCACCCTGGTAAGGATCAAACCAGGAATCGAAGATCAAAGCCTTCAAAGGAGACTCTATTCTTCCTCCAGGGGGAGGGATTTTTTTTATAATAGCCTCCAATACTTCCCTGATGCCAATACCCTCTTTGGCACTTATCAGAATAGCGTCATCAGACTCTATACAGATAATGTCCTCGATCTCTTCCTTTACCTTGTCGGGATTGGCACTGGGAAGATCTATCTTATTTATAACAGGCAAAACCGTTAGGTTGGAATCATGCGCCATATAGACATTGGCTAAAGTTTGAGCCTCAACTCCTTGAGAAGCATCTATCACCAACACTGCCCCATCACAGGCAGCCAGGCTATGATAGACTTCATAGCTGAAATCTACATGCCCTGGGGTATCAATTAGATTCAAGATATATGTCTCATTATCATCGGCAGTGTAAGGCAGCCTAACTGTCTGGGCCTTAATGGTAATCCCCCTCTCCCTTTCCAGATCCATTTTGTCCAGGAATTGAGGGGTTATTGCCTTTGAACCCATAATACCCGTAATCTCAAGGAACCTATCTGCAAGGGTAGATTTACCATGGTCTATATGGGCAATAATAGAAAAATTTCGTATTCTTCGTTGATCCGTTTTCATTGTAAACCTGATAGGTTATATTATCGTAACTATTCAGGCACAAAGAAACAAAGGCACATAGGCACAAAGTAGGAAAAAACAACGAAACGATCCTGCTCCGCTCTGCTTTGTGCCTCTGTGCCTTTGCCCCTTTGTGCCTCTGTGCCTACCTGAATGGATATATTGAGCCTAATGGTATGGGAAAGACTACAATGGATATCTCTATAGATCATAGGACCAATAGAGATTGAGACCTTTTCCACGGGCATACTCTTCCACTTGAGGTGTAACATCGTGGACAACAACTACCTGGCAGATATTATCAGAGGAAACATCTTCTAATTGAGCTGCCCTTTTAACTATCCTTTGAAAGCGATCGATCTCCTGACGAGAGACACTGGTTTTAGCCTCTCCGAGGATTAATATTCTCTGGCTGTCTTTCTTACCCCAGCCATAGATATTTATCTGGAGGTATTGACCCTTTTTCTCTCCTGCTAAGTAACGCCTGATGAGCCTGCCTTCAACCGCGATCCCTAAATCCTTTTTCAGTAGAGTGGGCAAACCCTTGTAGCTCTGATTTTCCAGGGTATATCCAACAGTATCAGATATATTTTCCAGTCTCTCTCTAGTTTGTCGATGGTCCTCAATTAGCCTGTTAAGGGATATTTCAGTCCTCTCTTGTGCCTGGGCTAATTCATTGAGTCTTTCTTCTGTTTTCTTCTGGGCCTGGACTAATTCATTGAGTCTTTCTTCTGTCTTCTTCTGGGCTTGGGCTAGATCGCCAACAATCTCTTTCAGCTCGTTGAATTCTTTTTTTGTGACGGTTTGCGTTACCTCATCATAGACTTGTCCAAGTATCTCTGCGATCTTCTGGGCCGCCTTAGGTTCTATATAGTGGCTTAGGTCTTCAAATATGGTTAATGTATTTATCATAGGTAACTACTTAGCCGCCGATCTACGCTGATCATCACTGATATTTTTTCTTTTATTATCATAACTACTCAGGTTATTTAGACTGTAGGCTGAAGACTTTTAGCTTATGCACATGGACAGTATCCGTTCACCCGGAACCTTTTTTTGCCTCCGCCAGTTCAAAAGCCCGGAGTTTCGCGCGATCACACTCGACTACCTCCTACAGCCTAAACGCCTACAGCCTATCAACCTCATAGTTACTTATTTCTTTGTATTTAAACCTATCTGCGTTCATCTGTGTGAATCTGTGGCTGAATAGTTACTATCATAGTTGCAAAAGTATAATTCACCAAATGGGAATTGTCAATAAAATTCAATCTCCCCTTTCATCCTTCATCGCCTTTAAACACCTCGCCACGGCGACAAAATTGTGTACCAATGTGCCGTAAATTGTCACTATATAAGTTAATAGGGGCAAAGGCACAAAGGCACAGAGTAACAAAGGCACAAATTTTTCTAGCCTATTAGCCTGTTCTTTGTGCCTTTGCAACTTTGTGCCTGCATCATCCGCATACTTTAAGGGGTTATTTGGCATAATAGTTGCGTTCTTAATTACTACCGAAACAATCAACAATCCAGTAAAGGAGGTGAATATTTAGATTATTGTTAATTGGCAACCATTCAGGTAGGCACAGAGGGGCAAAGGCACAAAGGCACAAAGGAAAATGAAAACGTATAGAGATCTGCAAGTCTGGCAAAAATCAATGACTTTAGTTACTGAAATATACAAGATTTCTAAAGGGTTTCCCAAGGATGAAGCTTACGGATTAACTTCTCAAGTGAGACGTTCTGCGATTTCAATTCCCAGCAACATGGCGGAAGGTTATGGTCGAAATTCGACTAAAGAGTATATTCATTTTTTGCGAATTGCAACGGGTTCTCTATATGAATTGCAAACCCAGATGGAAATTTCTATGAACCTGGGGTACTTGAACAGAGGTGAATTCGATAAGCTATATGAATTAAGCCGAGAGATAGAACGAATGCTTAGCAGTTTAATCGAGAAGTTAAGCAGCAAACCTGTCTGAGTGCAACGCACAGGCAGATAGGCAAGACAACTTTGTGCCTCTGTGCCTTTGCCCCTATGAACCTGAGTAGTTACTTAATTGAACCATGAACCGTTTAAAAAGGAGGTTTAAATGTTAAGCAAACTTAGAAAATCTATGAAGAATGAAAAAGGTTTTACCCTGATCGAGCTGATGATCGTTGTGGCAATCATCGGGATCCTGGCAGCCATAGCTATACCTAACTTTCTGAGCTACCAGAAGAAGGCCAAGACCAGCGAGGCCAAAACAAACCTGGGGGCGATCAGGACCGCTGAAGAAGCTTATAAGGCTGAAAATGACGTCTACATGGCTGCTACAGTAGCTCCTCTAACTGTTCCTGGTTCGACCAAACTGGCCTGGGCCACAAGCACCGGGTTCACTGCCATCGGCTTTGCCCCCTCAGGTAATGTTTATTACCGGTATGCCGTGGATGCTACTGTAGCGTCCGTCCCAGCACTGGTAGACGGTGCCGCATTTACAGCCGCAACGGGTGCTACGATAGCCTCGAGCATAGGTTTTAAGGCGACCGCCGAGGGTGATGTGGACGGGAATACCGTGAACCAGATCTATGGTGTAACGGATGCGGGCAGCAACGTGGCCCGCTCCACAGTAGCAGTCGACGTGTACTAGAACATCCTCCTTAGTGAGGGCCGCCTACGTTCTGTAGGCGGCCTTTTTATAGGGGTGTTGACTTTCAACCCATGTAACTACTCAGGTAGGTAGATGATTAATAGAAGGGTAAAATACCTTTTAATCCCTCTTCTTTTCTTTGCCCTTTCGGCATCTATCCTCTCCATTCAGTGGAGGATCGATGA
>JBAZOX010000218.1:0-4549 GCA_041648535.1 Desulfobacteria bacterium
TTTGGCCATTAGTGTAACCCTGTTGTTGGGATTCATACGGCCTATTTTCACTAAAGGCGTATTGCCAATGGTCTCCAGTATACTATTCTCTACCACTTCTCAGATACTCTCCTTTATCCACCCACCACCTATAACCACATCTCCATCATAGAAGACAACGGCCTGGCCAGGTGTAATGGCCTTCTGTGGTTTTTTAAATCTTACAAGAACATTCCCGCCATCCTGGGGTATAATAGTCGCTTCCGTATCCTTATATCTATACCGAATCTTACAAGAAGCGGTAATCTCCGAATCTAAATCCTGGAACAAAATCCAGTTGAGATCCTCAGCAATTAAACCGTTACACAATAAATCCTCATCCCTTCCCACTATTACACTGTTACTTTTTAAGTCAAATCCCAAGACATAATAGGGATGAGAGGCAGGGATACCCAACCCTTTTCTCTGGCCTATGGTAAACAGGTGAATCCCTTCATGTTTACCCAGGACTTCCCCATTTTTGTTGATGATGTTACCCTCAGTAACTTTGCCTCCCACTATTCTCCCGGTTATAAACCTTCTATAGTCGTTGTCCGGGATGAAGCATATCTCTTGACTCTCCTTCTTATATGCCACTTTAAGTCCAAGGTTTGCCGCTATTTGTCTAACCTCTTTTTTAACAAAATCTCCTATTGGGAAAACCAATCTTTTGATTTCTTCTTGTTTTAAAGTAAAGAGAAAGTAGGATTGGTCTTTTCCGGCATCTACTCCTTTAAGTAACAGGTATCTCCCCCTTGAATCATCCCAACTTGTCCTTGCATAATGTCCAGTTGCCAGATAATCAGCCTGAAGCTCCAGGGCTTTCCTTAAGAGAACCTCAAACTTCAACTTTTGATTGCACAGGATACAGGGGTTAGGTGTTCTCCCATCCATATATTCGGATACAAAATAGTCTATAACCTCTTTTTCGAATTTATCCTCTAAGTTAAGTACATAAAAAGGTATATCCAGTTTGTCGGCTACTGCCCTTGCATGATAGATATCTTCAGGAGAGCAGCAGCTCCTGAACCCTCCATCTCCCTGGCTGGAATAATCCCAGATTTGCATGGATACCCCAATGACATCATAGCCCCTCTCCTTCAACAGGGCAGCCGCCACCGAGCTATCCACCCCTCCGCTCATGGATACTACAACCCTTTTTTGGCATTTATCTCTCATAGGGTTGTCCTTTGTCTTTACCCTGATTCACTCTTTCTGCTACTATAAAGAGGGGACATGGAGCGAAGCCTGTTTACTATCTCTGGAAGCACACCGAGTGCATATTCAACATCCTCTTCGGTATTACCCAGCCCCAGACTAAACCTAAGAGAACCCTGAGCAATCTCCGGTGTAATATCCATAGCTGTTAACACATGAGAAGGCTTCAGTGACCCAGATGTGCACGCCGATCCGGATGAGACTGCAATCCCTTCCAGGTCTAGGTTCAGCAAAAGGGATTCCCCCTCGATAAATTCAAAGCTGAGGTTTAAGGTGTTAGGAATCCTATTTACAGGATGGCCGTTTAATTTTACATGGTCCAATTTATCAATGATCCCTTTATAAAGTCTATCTCTCAATTTTGTAATATGCTTTAACTGGGACTCCATATCCCTATTTACTATCTCACATGCCTTGCCCAGTCCAACTATGCCGGGGATATTTTCAGTTCCTGCCCTTCTGCCCCCTTCCTGGTGGCCGCCATGTATCAGGGGCACAAGGGGTGTCCCCTTTTTTACATACAAGCAGCCTATGCCCTTTGGTCCATATAGTTTATGCCCGGACAGGGAAAGAAGATCAACCTTCAAATCCTTTGCATCTATAGGTATCTTCCCTACTGCTTGAACAGCATCGGTGTGGGATACAATACCGTTATCCGCAGCAATCTCCCCTACTTCTTTTATGGGAAAGAGGGTTCCTGTTTCGTTATTGGCATACATAATACTTATCAATACCGTTTTTTTAGTAATAGAATCCCTTAAGTCATCTAAGTCAATCATCCCATCATGATCCACAGGCAGATAAGTTACTTTACAGCCTCTCTTCTCCATATACTGACAGGTAGTTAAAACAGCAGGATGTTCTACCTGGGTTGTTATAATATGATTCGATTTCTTCTTTAGGACATTTACGACCCCTTTAATGGCGAGATTATCACCCTCTGACCCCCCGCAGGTAAAGACGATTTCAGATGGGTCTGCGTTCAAGAGATTGGCTACTTTCTCTCTAGCCTCCTCAATATATTTCTTTACTCCTCTCCCTGCCCAATGGATGCTGGATGGGTTGCCAAAGTTGTCCTTCAAAAAAGGCAACATAGCATCCAATGCCTCTGGATGGAGAGGGGTAGTAGCGTTATGGTCCATATAGATTTTTTTCATCCCTACCTCCGCTGGTATGTACCTGATTACATTCTATCCTCATCTAATCTATTAGACCTTACGGTTTTTGTCAAGCAGTTATAAACCCCAACAACATATCACTTGCACTTGCAATTTTTTGTACTTATGTGTTAAAGTGCAGAAAAACAGCAAGTCATATTTTCTTTGCAAAAGGACCCCTGCGCCGTATAATTTAACGTAACTATTCAGGTAGGCACAAAGGCACAGAGAACCAAAGGCACAAAGTAGGAAAAAACAACGAGACGACCCTGCTCTGCTCTGCTTTGTGCCTATGTGCCTTTGCCACTTTGTGCTTGAGTAGTTACAATTTTACAATAAGATCGATTAAATTAGTTTAGTTATTAAAATCAATGTTGGAAAAATAAGGAGGTTTAAGTTTGATGAGTAATACACCTGGCGGAAAAAATTTGAAAAAGTTTGAAGACTGGAAGATAATGCGTGATCATATCTTGCAGATGGGAGGGGCAAAAGAGATAGAAGCTCGTCACAAAAAGGGACAGATGACAGCAAGAGAAAGGGTAGATTATTTTTTTGATCCAGGCACCTTTACCGAGATAGGTATGTGGGTAAAGCACAGAACAACAGTTTTTGGCATGGACAAGAGAGATATCCCTGCTGATGGGATTGTCACCGGTTTTGGAAAAGTGAATGGCAGACACGTGGTTACGGCAAGCGAGGATTATACGTGCATGTCTGGGAGTTTCGGGGAGCAGCATGGGAAGAAATTTGCCTATGCCATTGATTTTGCCAAGGACAAAGGGTGGCCTTTTGTCAGCATGAATGACTCTGGGGGGCTTCGGATGCAGGAGGGAATGGACGCACTGGAGGCATATGGATGGCTGTTCCGTGCTCAAGATCAGGCTTCGGGGATCATCCCGCAGATATCCTTACTCCTGGGACCTTGCTTAGGTGGACAGGCCTACCACCCGGTCATGCAGGATTTTATTATACAAAACAAAAAAACCGGATTTATGGGCATTGCTGGACCGGCCTTTGTCAAGGCACAGACCGGTGAGGAGATCGCCCTTGAAAAGCTGTGCGGGTACGAAGCCCATGCCGTCAAATCGGGACAGACACACATAGTGGCCGAAGATGATAAGGATTGTTTGAATAAATGCAAAGAGCTTTTGTCTTTTTTCCCTTCCAGTAATAAGGAAAAGCCTCCCCAAATCGAGACAAAAGACGCCACGGAGAGGGAAAGCGATGAACTTCTTGGTATCCTACCAGGAGAACCATTCCAAATCTTTAATATGTACGAGGTTATTGAAAGGGTAGTAGACGATGGATACTTCTTTGAGATACTGGGACTCTATGCCAAAAATATGATTACAGGTTTTGCTCGTTTTGGTGGTCGTCCTGTGGGGATTGTGGCCAATCAACCCAATTGGTTAGCAGGAGCAATAGACATTAACGCATCAGACAAAGCATCCCGGTTTATAAGATTTTGTGATCTGTTCAATATACCGTTGGTGACTTTTGTAGACTGCCCTGCCTATATGATAGGTTCTCAGCAGGATTGGGCCGGCATTCTGCGACACGGAGCGAAACTGCTTTTTGCCTGGTCAAATGCCACTGTGCCTTTGATTTCCATTATCGTGAGAAAATCTTATGCCGGCGCTCATTACGGGATGCTGGATAAATCCATTGGCGCTGATTTTGTATATGCCTGGCCAACAGCCATTGTTACTGCTCTGGATGGAAAGACAGTGGCTAGTGTCATCTTTGCAAAAGAGATAAGAGAGGCAAAGAACCCGGAGGAGTTGAGGGCCAAGAGAATAGATGAATACAATGAAATCTATTCCAATCCATATGTTGCAGCAGCAAGGGGTTTCGTTGATGATGTGATAGATCCTAAGGATACAAGAAAAATAATAAATCGATCCCTTGACGTATTGGACAATAAGTGGAAGACTGCATATGCGTCACAGCCATGGAGGAAATATTCCAATATCACCCTTTAGGGTTGATGAACTCGTAAAAAGTCGAGTTTTCCCTCTTTTGTCATTCCGGCGTAAGCCGGAATCCAGTAATTTCAAGGACTTCTGGACTCCGGCTTTCGCCGGAGTGACGGAATTAAGACTTTTTACGAAGCCATCAGGGTTTGAGGAACAGAAAATGAAGGGAACCCGTTTGAA
>JBAZOX010000219.1:0-4510 GCA_041648535.1 Desulfobacteria bacterium
AAGTCTTCCAGCTCCTTCCTGGTAGTGATGAGAGCGACCCGGATGTTTTTAGAGGAAGGCGCGGGTTTGACCCGCAGCCACGAGGGCCTCCCCTTGTTTTTCTGTCTGAAGCCATTTCTTGATTTTGTACATATCATCAAACCTATCAGGATATCAATTTTTTTGACTGCCTTTGTTCTATTATCTTTCTCGATTATACCAGGGTGTAGTGTGGGAAAAATAATAATAATGCCAGTATTGAACCATTATGGAAACTGCCCGGGATATCAGCCTCGGATTTATTTGCCAGGCGCTTTTCATAATAGAAAAAAAAGAGCGACGTGTGTTTGGCGGTACACAAAAGGTGAAATGCCACAGAATTTTCATAATTATGAAAATTCTGAAAAAATCCTTTTTCCCAGTCGAATAGAGCGGGGTTAAATATTTAACATTTTGCAGCCATTTCTTGAGCCTGAACTCAAATTTTTCCGGCTCATACAATCTTTTAAAGAGATTTTGATGACCGTCATAGAGTTCCTCAATGGTCATCTGTTTGGGGATAATGTTTGTGGTGAAATGCCAGAAGCCTTTAAAGTCTTCCCTGATACGACCTTCTTGTTTCATACGCTCATAAAGGAGTGTATTTAGGGGAGCATTTAACACGCTGATTGATGCAATGGGGCTTCCCGTTTCATTCAGGAACTCTTCAACCTCCCCAAATACACCTTTATCATCGTGGTCAAACCCAACAATCATCCCAATAAACGGTACAATCCCATAGCTGGATATCCGGGGAATAATTTCAAAAGGGTTATAAGAAACCATTTGCCCTTTGTTCACTTCTTCAAGGCATGCACCGCGGATGCTTTCAAGGCCCAAGAATATGACACTGAACCTGGCATCGGCGAGAAGCTTCAATAGCTCTTCATCGGCGCCAATCATAATCGTGGCCTGTGTGCTAAAAGATAAGGGTCGCGCGAGGGCGGTGTTGAATTTTATTAATTCGCTGAGCAGTTCCATTGTGAATTTTTTATTCACACAGAAATTATCGTCTGAGAAAAAGACGGTCTCTGCACCGAGCTTTTGGGTGTTTCTTACTTCCGTCATAATTTGAAAAATCGTTTTGGTGCGATGACGTCTCCCAGCCACACGCACGACGTCACAGAAGTCACAGTTATTGGGGCAACCGCGGCTTGTCTGTACCGGGAAATAGAGATAATCTTTTGCTTTGATATAGGATAAATCAGGCGGTGGACTGTCATGCATATTGATGAGGGCTTCCTGTTTATACAGAGGCTTGGCTTTACCTTGCACCCATGACTGCAAAAATTCCGGCCAGGTGTATTCAGCTTCGCCAATGAAAAGATAGTCGGCATGATTTTTCATATCATCCGGGTTGATGGTAGCGTAAATACCTCCGATAGCTACCGGAACATTGTTCTCCCTGAACCGGGCGCTGATAGCTTTTATACGTTCGGCCTGCAGGGTGTAGCCGGTGATTGCCACCAAGTCGGATGAGAGATTCCAGTTAATCGCCCGGATATTCTCATCGCAGAAGACATAGTCAATATTCAAATTCTTCGGGGTTAGCGAGATTAACGTAAGGAGGGCTGAGTTGAACATGAGGGTCTTTTTCTTACCAACAATATTCAGGGCGCCCTCCATTGCCCAGAAGTTATCAGGATTTTTGGGATTTATAAGATAAATTCTCTTGTTTTTCATGCTCGGAATTCACTAAATGATAATAAAGCCAGCGGGTATGAAAATGGCCAAAGATACCGTGTGGAATTTGATAGCTTCACATTTTAGGGCTATAGAATAAACTGAACTGTATTTATCGTAACTACTAAGGTTCACGGTTGGCTTGCGCTCTTAATATTTCTTGAGATAGTTCATGAATTCACAGTCTAACCTTGAACCCCGGAACCTTGAACCTTAGTAGTTACGATTTAATCTTTGTAACATCACCGGTTCGGTCTTAGACTGCTCATTAATGAGCTCTCTTGCCCACACTCCGGTGAGTTCCTTCTCAGACACTGCCGTTAAAACTACTGAATAGACGATTCTGACCTCGTCAGAAAAGAAGAGAAAGACTCTCTTCCCAGAAACAACACCATTAATATTCCAACCATCCATGGTGCTTCCTGAAACATCCCGGCTGTCTTGAGCCTGTTTGAGTGTTATCCCACCAAATTCTTTCGACAACCAAATCCCATCCACGTTGGCCTCTGGCGGAGCCGATTTACCGGATAGCCATGATTTACCATCCACCATGGTTATTATTGGCGTACCGGCGCAACTAACGATAGTAAATAACAAGAAGGCTAAAACGAAAAACTTAAATACTTTGTTTCTCATTGTTTACCCCCCCCCTTATAAAATAGGAATTTTCTTTTGGGGGGAGAGTATAATAGGGGATAGAGGATGTCAAGGAGATTATTAAAAGCGTGGACAGCCCCTGCAGCTTTCAGGGGGATCGCTGCTAAGCATACGCCGCCGATGTTCTATCATGACCTGACCATTCCATATTTCCCATAAAGGACGGTTCAGTAGGTTTCCAATGGGATGGTTTGGCTGACAATCGCATATGCTAACATTGCCATCCACATCCACCGGCATAGTCTGCCATGGGTAAACACAATTCCTATGCAGAGCTGGGCGCTGGAATAATTCAATTTCAGCACCGGGCTTTTCTTCCCGGACATAATGCAGTTAGCGCCTATGTCCCTTGCGGGAGAGGGGTATTTTCAAGTGAAAAAATTCCTCTTGACTCCAACAGAGAAAAAGCGTAACCTCCTTAGCCGGTTAAGGAGGGAAAGGAAACTTACATAACACTTAAAAGATTCAAGTGGTTGCTATAACGTGAATTCCTTTTGAAATGAAGTCTAAACCAACGGAAAACTTTTGACAATACGCGTACCTCAGAAAGGAGGTTTTTTTATGAAGCGCCAAAATTCCGCCAAGCATTTTGTCCTGTGCGTCCTGTGCGTTCTTCTGCTGTTCTCTTTTTCAGCCTGTGGAGGGAGAAAAGCCGTCAAATCTGATGAGGTGGCAGGAACTAGCCGGAAAGCCGCTTCGTCTTCGGTCCTGGAAAAAAGATACGATGTAATTCTTTTCCAGAAATTCGAAGTTGATCCGCAGATTGAAGTGGACTATCCGGGAGCTGTCGCCGACTGTGAAAAGAATGCTATTTTCGAACTCCGGTCAAAGAACCTGTTCAGCAAGGTTGAAAGGGAAGATGCAGGTATGCTTCATGCCCCTCAGACCCTCCTTGTAAAACCGAAAGTGGAGAGTTTGCGGATCGTCAGCGGTGCAGCTCGATTCTGGGGTGGCGCATTTGCCGGTGCATCAGACATGGTTGTAAGGCTTAAAATGACCGATGCCGCTTCCGGAATAATTGTCCATGAAAAGGTACTGTCAACGGCCAACAATCCCTTTGCCGCGGCGTGGGTCTTTGGCAACAGCGACCGGTCCCTTCCCTCCGATATGGGTAAGATCATTTCCGAACACATCGCATCCATTATGCCGGCAAGGTAATGGAAGTTCCTGTTGTCTGAACAACCAGAAAAGGTAGGACGGGCAGCCGGTTCTGTTTTTTTGTCAGCCCTGAAGATTGTAGTTTTTTAAACAAGCTGTTACCGCTATTATAAATATAGGCATATAACGGAGATATTTTCCGTCGTCATCGCTCATTATTTAGCCGGATCATCACCGGTTTCCCCAGAAGTTCGGCCAGGGGAACAACTTGCAATCCTTTATCTTTCAAACCGGCCAGGATCGCTTCCATCTCCTGCAGAAAGACTTCTGCGTCAATAGCCCCTTTCGGCCGAGTATCGTGAAGAAGGATAATGTCATCCGGCTTGACCTTTTTCAGTATCCTCCCGGATAAATCTCGAAGATACCTGTTCCCGCCGTCAAAGGCCCGGCAGGAGAAAGTGACGCAGCGCAATCCCTGTTGCTCCAGAGCATGGGCCAGTTTAGGACTGGTGATGCCCACGGGCGGCCTGAAAGCGACAGGGGAGATGCCGAAACGTCTCAACAAAACCTGCGCTGCCTCGATCTCCCGATACAGCTTCTCCGAACAGCGCAGCATTAAAAGGTTATCATGGCTGTATGAATGATTGCCGATGTCGTGACCATCTGCAAGTATCTCTGAAATAAGGTTGCTGTATTGGGCGGACTTTTCCCCTGTAACAAAAAAAGTGGCTCTTATGGCGTACCGTCCCAGCAATTGCAAAAGCGGCGGGGTCGTCACCGGATCGGGACCATCGTCGAATGTCAGGGATACCACGGGTCTTCCCGTGTGCCCCCGGCTGATGACCGGCAAAAAGAAACCCCTTGACGGGAAAAACGGGGCCATCACACAGAGAAAAACAAAAACAGACAGAGGGATGACGGCCAACCCAGGATAAAAGGGAAACAGGATAAACGCCAGGGTGACAGCAACAAAGCCGGTCACCGCCGCCGGAGAGACATATCCTTCCTTTTTCCCGTTATGTTTCATTGGATCAGGAGCTCCCACAGCGGCCCC
>JBAZOX010000220.1:0-4458 GCA_041648535.1 Desulfobacteria bacterium
CCTCTATGCTGTGCCACTATATCCTGCAGTTCCTCTATGTGATTGTACCGGAAAGGCATCGCTGTGCCAACCAGTCCTTTTGGCACTCCATTTGGATCAAGACCTGTCAATAGATGATTCCCAAGGGCATCAGTTTCAAGATTTGCGGATAGATACCAGTCATGCCATCCATGATAACCACAAAATGCTATTTTATCCTTGCCTGTATATGCACGAGCTATTCTGACGGCAATAGCCATGGATTCACCGCCGGTTCTTGCGTACCTGACCTTATCAGCCCAAGGATGCAGCTCGCATAGAAGATCAGCTAATTCTACTTCTTCAGGACAATTCAGGGAACAGCTATTACCGTTTTTAATAGCCTCCAACACGGCAGCATCCACGTCAGGGTCCGCATAACCTAATACATTGGCGCCTATCCCCGATATGCTCATATCAATGTAATGATTGCCATCCAGATCCCACACTTCGACGCCCTTTGCCTTGCTGTAGTAACCGGGCCATACACCAGGAGCAAACATGTCAGGGCGTTTCGAAAGTAGCTGTGTCATACCTGGAATACGGGCTTTGGCCTTATTTTGCATTTCAAGGCTTTTCTTAAGATTTAAATTCATCACCCCATCCTTTCCTTTATTTCAAAAATCACAAGTTCAACATCTTCATCCGTCATTGCTGGATAGAGAGGTATGGAGAGGCATTTTTCATAATAGGCTTCCGCACGGGGATAATCACCCCACTTCGTTCCCAGATGCCTTTTGTAAAAGGTCTGCAAGTGCACAGGGATATAATGCACCTGGGTCTGGATGCTCCGTGCCTTGAGTTCATACATGAACCGTGCCCGGTCCATGCCCATCTCTTCAAAATCAAAGAGGAGAATGTACAGATGAAAATTACTGTTGCAGTCCGGCGATTCAAAAGGTGGGTGGATACAGCGTATATCCCTGAAGGCCTCGTTGTAAGCCTCCACTATCTCGTGCCGGCGTTTGCGGAACAGGGGAAGTTTTTTAAGCTGTGAAAGTCCCAGTGCGCACTGTATGTCGGTGATGCGGTAATTATACCCCAGGGAGATCTGTTCGTAATACCAGGGATTGACAAGGGACTCGCCGCCGGAGGCCTTGGAGAAGGCCATCTCCCTGTTCTGGAATTCCTCCGGCTCACCTGTCATGCCGTGAGAGCGGAGCAACCTAAGTTTCTTCATCAACCCTTCATCGTTGGTAAAGGCTACTCCCCCTTCCCCGGTGGTAATGTGCTTTACAGGGTGAAAGCTCATGACTGTCACGTCGGCGTAGGCGCAGGAGCCGACTTTCCTACCCTTGTATAACGAACCAAGGGCGTGGCTGGCATCCTCGATGATGTATATTCGGTGCCCGTATTTTTTTTCAGCGCTGCTCACCACCGTCTGGATTGCCTCCATGTCACAGCTCTGACCGGCTAAATCCACGGGGATGACGGCCTTGGTATGTACGGTTATCTTTTTCTCAATTTCGCCGGGTGAAATATTATAAGTATCGGGAAGAATGTCGGCGAACACCGGTTTTGCCCCGCAGTATACGGCGCAGTTTGCCGAGGCGACAAAGGTAATGGGAGAGGTGATAACCTCATCACCCGGCCCGACACCCGCCGCCAGGCAGGCGCTGTGCAGTGCGGACGTCCCCGAATTAAAGGCAACGCCGAACCGGGAACCGACCGTTTCGCACAGGGCATGCTCAAACTCTGCGACCTTCGGCCCCTGCGTCAAATTGCTGGACTGCAGTACCTCGATCACTGCCTGAATATCGTCGTCATCGATATGCTGCTGGCCGTAGCGCAGAAACTTGGGTGGTACCGGCATCGGGTCAATCTCCTTTCCCTTCTCCCATGCAAACGGGGCAGCACTGACTGTCGAGTCTACAGGATAAGTACATTTCGAGATTTTATTTTCTGTCGCCATACCACTCAATCGTCTTCTTCAACCCTTCCTCAAACCCTGTCTTCGACTTAAACCCAAACTCTTTCTCTGCTTTTGATGTGTCAAGCATCCTTCTCGGTTGGCCATCAGGTTTTGTTGTATCCCAGGTAATATCACCTTTGAAACCAGTAAGCTTAGCAATCAATTCTACTAAATCCTTTATTGAAATCTCAAACCCAGCACCAATATTTACAGGTTCAGGTTTAGCATATCTTTCCGCTGCTAAAATAATTGCCTCTGCACAGTCTTCAACATATAAAAATTCCCTTGTAGGTTTTCCAGTTCCCCAAACAGTTATTCGTGAGTCGTGGGTCGTGAGTCGGGAATCGGAAACAGGTTTTTGTGCATCGACACATTTTTTGATGAGAGCAGGGATAACATGGGAGTATTCAGGATCAAAATTATCCTTTGGTCCATAAAGGTTAACAGGGAAAAGACAGATAGAATTGAACCCATATTGTTGACGATAAGCCTGTGATTGAACCAGGAGCATCTTTTTAGCAAGACCATAAGGGGCATTTGTTTCTTCAGGATAACCATCCCATAAATTTTCTTCTTTAAACGGTACGGGAGTAAATTTTGGGTATGAACAGATGGTAGCCAAGGCAACAAACTTTTCGATCCCGCCTTGTCTGCCCACTTCCATCATCTGAATACCCATCATAAGGTTGTCATAGAAAAATTTGCCAGGATTTTCCATGTTTGCCCCAATGCCACCAACCTTAGCTGCCAGATGAATCACAATGTCTGGTTTAGCGTCTTTATAAACCCTTTTAACCGCTTCCATATCCACTAAATTATAATCCTTGCCCCTTGGAACAAAAATATCCTTGCAGCCACGTTCCTGTAGTTTCTCGACTACAAAAGAGCCAAGAAAGCCTGCTCCACCGGTTACCAAAACTCGCTTGTTCTTCCAAAAGGTCATATACATAGGAATAAGATTAGCCAATTGTAAGTTTATTTTTTGTCCAATTTATCTCTTTTTCGATAAGAATTTTCTCTCCTTCGCCTGGTGAATTAAGCCCAATTAATTCCATATCAGCATCCACCATTATCTTTACAAGTTCTTTGAAAGTAACCCTCGGCTCCCATCCAAGTCTTTTCTTTGCCTTTGATGCATCTGCAAGGAGAAAATCAACCTCTGTTGGACGGAAATAACGGGGATCAATTTCGATAAGAACATCTCCAACAGTTAAGGTTGATGTCAAGATTGATGTTAAAGAACGAATAATACCCTTTTCCTCTTTTCCTTTACCTTTCCATTCTATCTCTATTCCTGCATAATTAAAGGTTTCTTCCACAAAATCCCTTACTGAATGACTTTCGCCTGTCCCGATCACATAATCATCAGGCACATCCTGTTGCAGCATCAACCATTGACATTCAACATAATCAGGAGCAAACCCCCAGTCTCTCTTTGCATTCAGATTTCCAAGGTGTAGCTTTTTCTGATTTCCTGCAATTATGTTTGCAATAGCCCTCGTAATCTTCCTTGTTGCAAAAGTTTCACCCCTGCGTGGTGATTCATGATTGAAAAGGATTCCATTACATGCAAACATGTTGTAACCTTCCCTGTAGTTCACGGTCATCCAGTAGGCATAGACCTTAGCTGCTGCATAAGGACTTCTTGGATAGAAGGGTGTTTTTTCGTTCTGAGGCGGTGGGGCAGCACCGAACATCTCCGATGAAGATGCCTGATAAAATTTAGTCTTTATTCCGCTTCTTTTTATAGCTTCCAGCAATCTTGTAGTTCCTAATGCTGTTATATCACCTGTGTATTCAGGTATGTCAAAACTTACCCGCACATGGCTCTGGGCAGCGAGGTGATAGATCTCATCAGGCTGGATATTATAGATAAGGTTTGTGAGCTGACCTGAGTCTGAGAGGTCACCATAGTGTAAAAATAATTTTGTCCTTGGTATATGTGGGTCTGTATAGATATGGTCTATCCTTCCTGTATTAAATGTGCTTGCCCGACGGATGAGGCCATGAACCTCATAGCCCTTTGAAAGCAGAAGTTCAGCAAGATAAGAACCATCCTGCCCGGTGATACCACTGATTAAGGCTTTTTTAGTCATTTTGGTTTCTTTGAGTGGGGTAAAGGGGTCAAGTCTGCTCTTGACTCTTGTCTTCATAGTGGGGTTTCGACTTCGCCTGAATTTTGAATGATCCGGTCTTTTGTTAATATACCCGCCGCGTAAAACTTTGCGGTGGCTACAATAATACGATCATGGATTTCTTTCACTTCTTCCACGCCAAGGGTTTCCTCAAAAATCTCAAGCCCAAACCCAACAATTTCAAACCCTGGTTCTTCTTGAATAAGCCTATACATCCCATTAAAGTCAAAATCTACTTTTTGCTTCTCTGCTATATCTAAAGCCTCAGCCAAAACAATTGTTGGGATGAGAATTCCACCACCTTTTCTCCGTCTTTCATCAATAATATCTTTAAGTTTCTTCCTGAGTCGCTTACTGCCAATGAAGTACCAAATCAGCACATGCGTGTCGAGA
>JBAZOX010000221.1:0-4399 GCA_041648535.1 Desulfobacteria bacterium
AAATCTCGTACGGTCTTTCTTAGTATTTTTTGCTCTTCAGTTAACTCAAAGTCCATTAGTTGCCTCCTTCAGGGATAAAGGAAACATCACCATAGCACAATCCCTGTAAACAAACTTTTTTACTTGAATTTTCTAGCAGATTTAACAGCAGGAGTCAAGATATAATCTCTCGAATTTCTCAATAGAAAACCTAGACGGAAATTTTTCATTTTTAGGGATGTTTTATTTGTTGTCCAACGATATCATATAATGAGTTAGTAGTCCATGTTAATAAAAATATTGAGGGACCAGAAAGAAATTGACTGTAAGAGCTTTTAATGTTATAAATTTGATACAAAACCTGTTAAAAGAAGTATTGATTAAACGTAGTCATACAGGATGGGTTGAAAATTGAACTATTAGCATAACCAATGACATTTTTAGGCTGAATTGATTAGCAATGCCCTAGAAAGGAGAAGCATGAATGAAGGTAAAAGACATTATGGCTAAAGATGTAGTCACTTTGGATGTAGATGAAGAGTTGAGTTTGGCAGACGACATCATGCACCTGGGAAGAATAAGGCATCTACCGGTGGTTGAGAAGGGAAAGCTGGTAGGAATAATTAGCCAGCGGGATCTTTTTAAGGGTTCCCTGGCTTCGCTTATGGGGTTTGGTGAGAAGGCCAAGAGGGATTTTCTAAAGACAGTGACAGTTAAAGAAATCATGGTTAAAAAAGTGATAACTGTTTCCCCCGATGCCGATATAAAAGATGCCGGTCGAATTATGCTGGAAAAGAAGATTGGCTGTCTGCCAGTAGTAGGAAACGATGATTTAGTTGGACTGATCACTGAAACGGATATTCTGAAGCAATTTATCATGTAACTTGCCAAAAATCTGTTGAAGTGGGATAAATAATGATGTCATCACAAGTACCATTGGAGATTACTTCATTCTGCAAACGTTGCTCAGACGGTCTGTACGGCATTACAGAGGATGAATCCTTTGTCGAACTTTTTAGAAACGAACTCCCCAGTCTCCTTCGCAACAAACCACTTTTTGCGGAAATTATGCACAGTCTTGTTGATGGAGGGGGATACCCAGATTTGGGCCATTCAACGATGTTTGATAACGAATTGCTTTTGCACGCGGATTCATCCCGTCTCTTCTCTCTGAGGATGTTCCTCTGGGGGCCGGGTGAATATACGGTGATACATGACCACAATTCATGGGGTGTGATAGGCCCTGTTTCGGGAGCGCTTGGGGTCTTTAATTACAAACGGGAAGACAATGAATCCAGGGACGGATATGCACGCCTGATCGAGACCGAAGAAGTGAGATGTTTGCCTGGCGAGACCACATTTACACTCCCGCTGAATCGGGGCATACATAAAATTGGAAACCCGACTCAAGAAAGTATGGTCTCGCTCAGCGTATATGGTAAGCCGTTGGCCCGATGCTACATAAACGGATTCGATATTGACAACGATCGTATTTACAAAATCTTTGCGCCTAAATCAAAAAAGAAGATGCTTGCGTTCCAGGCTTTGGCCGGTCTTAAGTAGTAGGTTCAGGAAGATTTTTATGGATAAAGAGAAGAAGGATCAGTCAAAATTGGAAAACCAGAATCTTCACATAGATGATTGCTGCTCAAAACCGTCACCGTTAATATCCATAGAATCCATTTGCAGACCTTCTGAGGAAAAGGTTAGGGTGAGCTTGCCCAGTCTGAATCAGCCCTTTGTGGTCGGCTCAATTCAGACCCCTGTAGGAATGGTGCCCCAAGTTTCTTCTTCTCTGATCTGGAAAGACCACCTGGGGACTTTTAGGGCTCGCTGGGGCGTTGGCCGCATGCATTACACCATTGAACCAGGCCTTTACGCTTTGGGTCAACCAGACAAGGATGCCCCTGTCCTGGTCACGGCCAATTACAAGATGAGCTTTGACTGTTTACGGGAAGCTATGCCTGGCCGAGATGTCTGGATTCTGATTCTAGACACTA
Organism: Desulfobacteria bacterium; assembly: GCA_041648535.1. GTDB lineage: Bacteria > Desulfobacterota > UBA8473 > UBA8473 > UBA8473 > UBA8473. Next base: position 1,980 of record JBAZOX010000221.1, read on the forward strand.
AGGGTATCAATGTCTGGTGTGCGGCAGGGAAGGGCACTTTCGGGACTAAGGAACTTGTTGGACGCATTGAGTCCAGTGGTCTTGACCAGGTGGTGACTCACCGGCAGTTAATCCTGCCCCAGTTGGCCGGGCCGGGAGTTGCTGCCCATCAAGTAAAGAGGCTTTCCGGCTTCAAGGTCGTCTACGGCCCGATTCGGGCTACAGACGTACCGGCATTTCTTGATGCCGGTTTAAATGCCATCCCAGAGATGCGGTGTAAAACCTTTACCATCTGGGAACGGGTCGTTTTGATCCCAATGGAATTAGTCGGTGCCTTTAAGCCGACTCTGATTATTCTGCCCATTCTCTTTCTGTTGGGTGGATTTGGGGGGCAGGAAGGGTTCTGGACTAATGCTTTTAATTATGGTCTTTTTGCTGTGTTGGCCTTCCTTAGCGCAATCTTTGCCGGTGCGGTTTTGGCCCCGCTTCTTCTGCCCTGGCTGCCAGGCCGAGCATTTTCCATGAAAGGTTTGGCGCTGGGGTTGGTTGTTGGTTTGATCCTGGCAGCCTTTAGGGGAGGGTACTTGACCGATTTGTCGAGCCGTTTTGAAATCCTGGCATGGATGGGCATGATCCCGGCTATCACGGCATATCTGGCCATGAACTTTACCGGCGCCTCTACCTATACTTCTCTATCTGGCGTCAAAAAAGAGATGCGCTGGGCTGTGCCCCTTCAGATTGGGATCGGTGTTGTAGGCATTGGCTTATGGATCGGATCACGCTTTATTCCCTAAGGGGGGAGAGCTTGAAAAGGGGTGCTTTTTCAAAACACGAACAATTTTTTAAAGGTTTTGGAGAGAAATGATGGGACAACCGGTTTACATTAAAGATGTGGTTACTCTGAAGCTTGACCGGGAAAAATGTACGGGTTGCGGTATGTGTCTTTTGGTCTGTCCCCATGCGGTGCTGAGCCTTACTAACGGCCGTGCTGAGATCGAAAATCGTGATGCCTGTATGGAGTGCGGGGCTTGCGCCCAAAACTGTCCCGCTGACGCTGTTACCGTGAATGCTGGCGTGGGTTGTGCTACCGCAGTCATCAATGCCGCCTTGGGTCGAGAGGGTGGCTCCTGCTGCTGCGTAGTTGAGTCAAAATAGACATAGTTTTTCAGAGGTCAGAGTAACTATTCAGGTAGATAGGCTGAAGGCTGAAGGCTGAAGGCTGTTAGTCACTGCGCATTGACCGAATCAAGGTGCTCTGTCGTATGGTCGCGCATGATTTCCTCCTACAGGCTAACTGCCTACAGCCTATCCACCTGAGCAGTTACAGGTCAGAAAGTTTAAAATCAACAAAATAATTATTAAGAGGAGGTAGAAATGTTTCAAGTATCGGATAAGGCAAGTGAAATGATGAAAGAATATTTTAATGGCAGGGAAGAAGCCCCTTCTATAAGGGTAGTCTTAAACGAAGGCGGCTGAGCAGGGCCTGCTTTAGGCATGGTCCTGGATGGACCCCGGGAAGAGGATGAAGTTGTCAACAAAAACGGCAACACCTTCATAATAAACAAAGAGCTATTAAAACAGGTTCAACCTGTCAAAGTAGACTTCATTGAAACGGATAGAGGAGCAGGGTATGCCATTTCCTCCAATCTATCGAGTGGAGGAGGCTGCGGAGGAGGATCCTGCAGTTGCTAAGATAAGAGAAACGCATAATAAAAAGGAAGCTAACGGTGAGGGGAGTAAAATCAGAAACAAGTGTCATAGATTTTTCTGCCAAGAAAGGTTGGGCTAGAGCAGGCTTTGTCCTCAATGTTTTCACCTTACTGTTTTTGTCCTTTAAAGAGCTGTGGACGGAAAGGAGATTTGGGCTAAATGTTATAATCGATACGACTTTGAAACAGATATACTTTACCGGTGTTGAGGCTATAAAGATTATAACCCTGATTTCTCTAGTACTGGGTGCTATAGTTATAATAGAATCAGGCGCCCAATTGACAAAATTAGGGGGTGGGAGTTTGGTTGCCCCGATTCTGATAATGGTCATAATCAGGGAACTGGGACCTTTGCTTACAGCTTTTGTTGTTATCGGTCGTTCAGGTACAGCCATTGTTACTGAACTGGGGAATATGGTGGTTGCCCATGAAATTGAAGCGATAGAGGTTATGGGGATAAGCCCTATTCACTTTATCATTGCCCCTAGAATTATTGCCGTGACCATCGCAGTTATGGTTTTATCCGTATACTTCAACCTTGTAGCCATGGTAGGGGGATTGATTGTCTCCACTTTGATAACTACTGCCAAGTTTTCCGTATTTCTCCATAATTTAGCAACCTCCCTTACACTAACAGATGTTTCTGTCTCTTTGCTCAAGAGTCTTGTTTTTGGTTTGATTATATCTCTTGTCTGTTCATACAATGGATTGTCTGTAAAATTCTCTTCTACA
>JBAZOX010000222.1:0-4395 GCA_041648535.1 Desulfobacteria bacterium
ATAAAATAGGGGTGGACCCCGACAATCTTGAACAAACAGCGAGGGGCTATGAGCGCTACTGTGCCCAGGGAAGTGATCCTGAGTTCGACCGCCAACAGCAAGACCTGGTACCTCTGATCAAACCACCTTTCTATGGCGTAAAACTCCTTCCAGGGGGCCCCAATACCCAGGGTGGGCCGAAGCGCAATCACCAGGCCCAAGTATTAAATGTGAATGGTGATCCAATCCCACGTTTATACGCCGCTGGAGAATTCGGCTCCATCTACGGTATGCTTTACCCCTCCGCGGGAAGTAATCTCGCCGAATGTATTGCCTTTGGGCGCATTGCCGGGGAAAATGCCGCAAAGGAACAGCCATGTCACATAGATAAAGGAGAGCTTTGAAAAAGTACCCCTTTTCGCTTCAGCATACATTTTTTGACCCATCTAAGCTCGCTCCATTGAAAATTCACAAACTCGCCCTTCGGGTTCAAACATGTGAATTTTCTACATTACGCTTGCTAAGATGGGTACCCCAAAAAATCTATGAATTCGCTCTCAGGGATACCTTTTCAAAGTTCTTAATGTGAGTGCTCTTTTCTTCTCGACTACACTATAAAATAGCCATCGTGTCAGGCCGGCTGTTTGTTTCTTGTTGCTTATTATACGTAAGAACTCTCTCAAATCCCGTAAAAGGAGATGTAAAGATAGTCCAATGGTCACAGGTACATGGTGCAAAACTGTAGTTCATAAGAAGCAACAAGAAAAAGGCAGCCGGCAAAGACAACGAAAAATGGAACACTCATCTCTAATCAAAGACAGGTCTGGGCAGAAGCCCGGCCCTCTCCGCTATTTCACCAACCACATCTTCCCACTCGATGGCCATGATATGAACCCCTTTGATACCCGGTATCTCTCTCAACCTCCGGATTGTCTCTACACAAATATTAATACCTTCCTCCCGTTGTTTGTCCTTAGTGACCCCCTCCATCCTCTTTATAATTTCATCCGGTATATCCATCCCTGACACCTTGTTCTTCATATATTTCGCCATGCCGGGTGACTTTAGAGGTGTGACCCCGCCAAGGATGTATACCTTGTCGGTAAGCCCCCTGTCTCCGGCCATTCCCATCCACCTTTCGAACCTATCAAGGTTGTAGATACACTGGGTTTGGATAAAATCAGCGCCTGCCCTTATCTTCTTGGCAAGGCGTATCACTCTGAAATCGAGCGGATCGGCAAAGGGATTAGCAGCCGCCCCGATAAAAAGATCCGGGGGCTGACTCAGGTCATCACCTCCGAGAATCTTCCCCTCATCCCGCATCGTTTTCACCACCTGAACGAATTGGATGGAGTCCAGGTCAAAGACGCCCATTGCCTGGGGCTGATTTCCAAAGATATGATGATCGCCTGAGAGACACAAAACATTCCTTATGCCAAGGGCAGACGCACCCAGAATGTCAGACTGCAAAGCAATTCTATTACGATCCCGTACCACCATCTGAAGAACAGGGTCAAGCCCCGCTGTTTTCAACAGGCTGCAAGCCGCAATACTCGACATCCTGACTATGGCAGTCTGATTGTCTGTAACATTAACGGCATCCACCTTGTTTCTCAACGTTTCAGCTTTCTTCAGCACAACATCGGAGTTCGCCCCTTTGGGGGGACCACACTCTGCTGTAACTGCAAAACCGCCTCCCTCAAGCACTCTTTTTAACTTGCTGCTATTGTTCACTTTTGTTGGTCCTCCCTGACTATCTTTCTAGGTCCTCCGCCCTGTTTTCTCGACCAGTCCTTAGGCGGGTAGATATTTTCAAGCCTGTCAAGTGCCCCGAATTTTGTTAAACGATCGACAATCAGATGCCAGGCGCACTCGACATCAGGATTGATCTCACATCTGCCGTCCATCGAACCCCCACACGGTCCGTTTAAAAGCTGTTTGGAACACCGAGCCAGAGGGCAAATGCCTCCGAAATGGTAAAGCATGCAGTCACCACACCCCAGACAGCTCTCCACCCAGTAGCCTTGATCCCTTGTCTCACCTAGAAACTCGGTGTTTAGTGCAGGTATTATAGGCGCTTCCGTAAACATCTCGGCAACTGCCTGAACGCCTGCCCCGCATCCCAGGGAAAGTACTGCGTCATATCTTTCGATTATGTCATCGAGAAGGATGACAAAATCCCTCACACATTGGCGGTCAAGGGTTTTCTCTTCAATAAGCACATCTTCTCCCTTCATCTTGGCTGCTATACGTAAAGTAGACGCAAGCATTGCCGTCTCTTTTTCCCCTCCGGCTGCACATTCGGCTACACAAGAGGCACAGCCAAGGACGAGGATTCGTTTGTAAGGGGTGATCATCTCCCTGATCTCGTCTATGGGCTTTTGTTCTCCGGTAATCATAGGTTGTCTCCTCTCTCCAATTCAGACACTGGACTCCAGACGTTAGACACCAGACTCTCCAATTGTGTAATCCCTGGCTATTTCCCCCTCTTCAGTCTAATGTCTGATGTCTATGGTCTACTGTCTGAATCACAGTTACTTAATTGTGTACAGGTGATGGAGGCAGTCTCAAAGTTCTTTCCATTGCGGCCCTGACATGATCGGCTAATGATATTGGGTTCTCTTTTGAACCGATTATCATACCTATCCGTTCTACCCCCAGCCCGATGCTTGCAATGATTGTCCTGGTCATCTCCACCCGCTTTTTTGCCCTTTTATTTCCTTCAGAATATCTACATGCCCCTTCAGGGCACGTAATTATATAGACAACGTCAGCAAATTCCTCGAGCGCCAGCAGCAGATGAATAGGTTCCAGCCTTCCACTGCAAGGAACGGGAAAAAGCCTTATGTCTCCCCCATACTTCTCCTCCAAATCCTGTCTTTCCCTTTCGCCACTTGCTGGAACATTCTGACAATAATAGAGAGCAAGTGTCCGTTTCTGTTCGCTGGTCATTTGCTAATAAACCCCTTTCAGTGATTGTTCAGGTTGTTTAGACTGTAGGCTGAAGGCTGTTAGTCATTGCGCATTGACCTAATTAGGTTGTTTAGGCTGAAGGCTGTTAGGCTACAGTCTACAGGCTAACAGTCTACAGGCTATCCGTTCAGGTCGCACATAATTTCCTCTTACAGCCCCGTTGTACAACGGGGCTACAGCCTAAACACCTGAGTAGTTACCATCCCTAACCCAAAAAAAAAGGTGCCCTCTTTGATCAGACACCTTTGTCCCTTTTTAGTATTACAGTACCCCATCGTACTGTACTAACTTTTCACTGCGCTAAAGTTCCCATAGTATTTGGGCAATAGCCTTTGTCATCTTTTACAAGTTTTTTGACATTAGACTTTACAATAAAGTAATCCTAATATCCTGGCAGTCTCAAGTTGATTGCCTTTGTTTTTCTCCATTACTTTTTCTGACAGAGGCCTTCCCAAAACTTCTTGAATAAAGGTATACAAGTCCTTGTCTGTCCTGCTCAAAAAAAAATCTTCGACTATTTTTACCGCCTGTTCTTGAATATTCAAGCTTTCCAAAATTCTACAACCTTCCGTTATTCCCTACCCCCCCCTAAAACAAATTTAAGGAACTTCCCACAAGAAGGGTGGAATTAGCGTTTAGGGTTAAATTAATATGAAATATGTTAAATATTGCTTAACTTAATCCTCGTTTAGAAAAATAAATAAATCGCTTATGCTTTAGCAATGATTAATATTTTAATCATGCTTAAATTAAATGTCAAGATAAAAATTGCGCCCAATAAAAATATTTACATACTAATTAAGCATTGCTTAATTAGTTGAATTTGCAAAACTTATGGTTTAAATTATTAAAAACAAATTGTTTTGACTTTTCCCTGTATTTAGTTACACTGAAATAAATACATTGTAACCAGTGGATTTATCGTATATAAATTTTCTTTTTTGAGAGCTTTGAAAATCTATACAAACTGTCATTGCGAGGAGCGGAGCAACGTGGCAATCTTATTATTTATCAATGACTTATAAGATTTCTCCTTCCAGTCGAAATGACAAAGTGCGTATTTTTCAAAGGTCTCTTTTTGAGGTGGGTATTATGAAAGAATTTTATAGCAGCGGAATTCCGTATTTAGATGATCTCATGGGAGGGGTTTTACTTGGGGATAATGTAGTTTGGGTATTGGGGCCAGGGACGTATTATGACTATTTTTTGGAATGTTTTTTGATTGTAAAGGAGGATAATCCTTTCAAGAATATCTATGTGAGCTTTGATTTCCCTCCTCAAAAGATATACACACGTTATAAGGAGTTTTTCGATAAAGAGGATTTTATACTTGTGGATGCCTTTACATTCGGAAAGGCAAAGGGTGATGAGTTCTTTCAATCTTTTTACAGAAGTGAAACTACCGGATCCGAGTCGTTTCGTGTACACTGCATAAAAGACCTG
>JBAZOX010000223.1:0-4352 GCA_041648535.1 Desulfobacteria bacterium
CTTCTTGCGATGTGCGTGGAGACCCTGATTTCACGAGTGAATCGTCCTCGTTCTATAGAGGTTGTTGCCTACGAAACAGATAGCGCCATCCTCCCGTATCTGGAAGACACCTTGAAAAAATGCCAATCGCTTTGTATATCCAACGGCATAGAGTTTCACGGAATCATAAAGAGCGAGGATTTTGTCTCGGCTGCCATTACAGAAATAAGAGGGTCTCTTTTTCTCGCTCCCGGCATGCGATTTACCCATGTCATTCTTAACCCACCCTACAAGAAGATCAACAGCCAGACTGCCATGAGGAGGATGCTCTATTCGTCTGGCATAGAGGTGGCAAACCTATACTCGGTGTTTGTTTGGCTGTCGATGCTTCTGTTGGAACAAGGCGGCGAAATGGTCGCGATAACACCCAGGAGTTTTTGCAACGGCCCCTATTTCAAGAAGTTTCGTACTGCGTTCTTGCGCATGATGAGCCTGAAACAGATTCACATATTCGAATCGCGCAAGAAGGCGTTCGGAGACGACAACGTGCTGCAAGAAAACATCATCTATCATGCTTTCCGGGGGCATCAGGAACCAAAGTCTATCCTAATTTCCGCGTCCGAGGGCCTTGACTTCGACAAAGCACGTACCCTAACGGTCCCGTACAGTCGGGTTATCCTCCCTGGTGATCGGGATATGTTTGTTCATCTTGATATTAAGGAGGCCGACGTTGGTCCGGCGGAACTGATGAAATGCGTTAGCTCATCTCTCAGCAAGCTAGGCTTGAGTGTTTCCACCGGACGTGTCGTAGATTTCAGGACACGCGAACACCTAAAACAGTCCCCCCAACAAGATGCCGTCCCGCTGATCTATCCGTGCCATTTTGCAAATGGCTTCATCAACTGGCCTCTTGAATCAGGAAAGAAACCGAATGCCATCAAGTCAACAGCAGAGACGTCAGATCTTCTTGTCGAAGCTGGATTTTATGTTCTTGCAAAGAGATTTTCGTCTAAGGAACAGCGGAGACGAGTTATGGCAGCAGTATATGACCCTACATGTATCGATGCGCCCTTTGTGGGCTTTGAAAACCATCTGAACTATTATCACCAACGCGGCAAAGGGTTGCCGGCTGATTTGGCGAAGGGGCTTACTGTGTACCTCAATTCGACAATAGTTGACCAGTATTTCCGCCTTTTCAGCGGACACACCCAGGTGAATGCCACCGATCTTCGGAAGATGCCCTATCCTACATATGAGCAACTCTTGCGCCTCGGTGCCTGTGTAAATAAAACAATACCCAACCAGGAAACCATTGACGCCATCATAGAAAAGGAGTGTTTTAGCTGTGGCAAATAAAACGAGTGGCCGGAAGGCAGAAGAAAAGATCAAGGAGGCTCTCGCCATATTAAACGATTTGGGTCTTCCAATGCAGCAGCAGAACGAGCGCTCCGCTTTGACCCTTCTATCATTGCTGGGTCTCAAACCTTCAGGCAAGTGGGAGGACGCAGCCAATCCACTAATGGGTATTACTCCCATGATGGATTTCTTTCAGGAACACTACGGAAAGAAATACGCGCCAAACACTCGTGAAACGGTACGTCGCCAAACAGTTCACCAGTTTATGCAAGCTGCTTTAATCGTCGCCAATCCTGACAAACACTCGCGACCGACCAATAGCCCCAAGGCAGTCTATCAGATCGAGCCATCTGTCCTGAAACTGCTTCGAGGTTTTGGAAAACCAGGATGGAAAAGCCATTTGCAGCAGTATCTTCGAACCGTGGATACACTGAAAAAGCTGTATGCACGTGAAAGAGAAATGAGACGACTGCCTGTTAAACTTGCAAATGGGCAGGAAATCAGGCTTTCTCCAGGTGGCCAGAATGTTCTGGTAAAAAAGATCATGGATGATTTCTGTCCCCTGTTTACGCCGGGAAGTTACGTTATATACGTTGGGGACACTCAGACGAAATGGGCCTATTTCGATTCAGATGCTCTGTCACTGCTGGGTGTTGAAATACAGGAACATGGGAAAATGCCGGATGTTGTCGTGCATTATGCAGAAAAGAACTGGCTGGTTCTTATTGAGGCCGTGACGAGCCACGGGCCGGTAAACCCTAAACGCAGGCAAGAACTAAAGGCATTGTTTTCTGGATCGACTGCTGGCATCGTGTTCGTGACTGCTTTCCTTGATCGAAAGGCTATGGTGAAGTACCTGAATGATATCTCCTGGGAAACTGAAGTCTGGATCGCCGAGTCTCCGACACACCTGATCCACTTCAACGGTGAACGTTTTCTAGGACCCTACGAATAAATGACCCAACATCTATGAGTAAAGGGGATGGTTCTCTTTATTATGACAGCTCGTCCATACGTTGACACAACTTTCACAGAAAAGTTGGAACAGAATTTCGGCTATCGCTTGCGGGCTTTGCCACGGGGAATAAAGATGAAAAATAAAGAGAACCGTCCCCTTTAGTTCCTGAAAAATTTGTGAAAGAGGTCTGTGTTACATATGCCACAATCAAAACCCTAATGAGGGCTTCACCACGTCCTCTTTCAGGTTTTGGACAGTCTACAAGTTTCAACCTGTTATCAATATAATGCCTTCATTTTCCTATGCGAAAATGCATGTCACCTCTCTTTACTCTCCCAACTTACTCCTCACCCCTCAACCATTCATATTCCCTCTTTAAACCTTCGTAAAGTGTTACCTTAGGCCGGTAACCAAATGCATTTTCTGCCTTCGAAATATCGGCACATGTATGACCCACATCTCCCTTTTGAGTGTTTTTATACTTAATCTTTGCCTTGACGGATAAAATTTCCGTTAAGATTTTAAGCACAGAATTTATTGTTACTCTAGAACCTCCTCCAATATTAAATACTTCCCCGATAGAATCTGCCTTCATAGCAGAAATATTTGCCTCAATAATATCATCTATATAGGTAAAATCCCTTGTCTGTTCTCCATTACCATAAACAGCTATCTCTTTCCCTTTTAACATAGAAGTAATAAACCTGTTAAAGGCCATGTCCGGCCTTTGAGCAGGGCCATACACAGTAAAGTACCGTAACGGAATCGCAGGTACTTTATAGTTTTTATAATAAAGATAGCATAAGTGCTCAGCCGCCAGTTTTGATACGCCATAAGGGGAGACCGGCCTCAAAATTGATGTCTCGCGCATCGGTAGATCCTCGGTATCTCCATACACGGAAGAAGACGAAGCAAAGACAAACCTTTTGATTCCGGAATTTATTGAAGCTTCAAGTAATCGTTGAGTAACCAATATATTGTTATCAGAATATATGCTAAAACTTTCTCCCCAACTGGCTCTTACCCCAGCCTGGGCCGCTTGGTGAAATATATAACTGACATTAGAAAGCAATTCTCCTAGATCGATGGAAGCCAGGTTTGCCTCAATAAATTTGAATTCCTCTTTCTTTTTTAACTCCTTAATATTCCTCTCTTTTAGTGCCCTTGGATAATAATCCACGAAGCAGTCGATCCCTATGACCTCGTGGCCTTCATTGATTAACCTTTTTGAAAGATGGGAACCGATAAAGCCAGCAGCTCCAGTAACTAAACATTTCATGAGATTTCTATCTACCTTTCAATGATGTAGTATGTTATACAACCTTACTCCTTAAACTTTTTCAATTTTTTAACGAGGTTAATTTCTCTGCTGCCAAAGAAAATACATCATCAACAGTTATTTCAGCCATACATTTTTTAGTGTCGCATTTTTTCTTGAAGCACGGGCTGCAGGCAACGCTGCTTCTTATGATCGTATGACCATTACCATAAGGCCCGGTCCTCCATGGTGCTGTTGGACCGAATATGGCTACTACAGGGGTCTTCATTGCCGATGCAACATGCATGGGTCCTGTATCAGTTGTAATCATCAGATCTGCTAAACTTAAGAGACATGCCAGTTGCTTAAGATTCATCTTGCCTGCGGTATTAAGTGCAGGGCTTCGCATTCCAGAAGATATGGCATCTATCATTTGCAGATCATTGTTACCCCCAGTAAAGACAATTTTAGCATCAAGCTCATCGTTTATCCTATCGCATAAAGAGCTAAACTTCTCCCAACCCCATAACTTGGTCTCCCATCCTGAAGCAGGATTGACAGCAATTGTCCTTTCCCTTTCATCTATTTCATTATCCCTTAAAAACCCCTTAACATACTCCACATCTCTTTCGTCAAAAGGGATTAAAAACCTGGGGCTGTTAGCCTGAGCCCCCAGACATTTTATAAGGTTTAGATACCTTTCAACAGCATGTAAATCAGGGTCATAGGGAGAAACCCGTTCATTGAGAAATAAATAGCTCAGTTCCCGGGTTTTATCATAGCCTAGCCTTCTTTTACCAC
>JBAZOX010000224.1:0-4325 GCA_041648535.1 Desulfobacteria bacterium
CCACAAAAGGCACCAAGATTATAAAATTGTTCTATATAATAGCCTGTTTAATGCGTGTCACATTTAAATTAATGAGAAAACTCCGTTATTCAATTTATATTCATCTTCTCTTTGAGTCTTTGTGACTTGGTGGCTGAATAGTTACAAACCGAAAAGGCATTGGGGCAGAAGCCCGTTTAATACTGCGCATTGGGGAAAGTACAAACTTTCCGAGGCTTATCAATCATTTTGTGCATTTTTGGGGAAAACCATGCCCCTTCAAGTATTTCGTCATCAATATCATTGAGGATGCCATCGTGAATTGCCCAACTTCGTCCACGGATGGATCTATGAAACCCTATCTGTCGAAAAGGGGAAGAACCATTCAACTTATCACGGAGGATATTCCCGGGCTGAAAAAGTTCATGGATGCGTTTCATCCTTAGAAGCCCCTCAAAATAAGAAAAGCCATACATCTCATAAATAATGGCGTTATGATAGAAAAGGGCATCTAAGACGATCGACTTTATTCCCATAATCCGGGCGAAGTGCTCCAGACAATTGATGAATTGGCCGGTTAACCTGAGTCCTCTCTTAACCTGGCCCGGAGCTAAACCCGCTTTCATAGCTTTTACCTCTTCATTTATATTTCGGGATGCCCGTCCAAAAAGAGTGTCCTTTCCCATCATATCAACATCAGTGTTAAACCTCTCGCTATCAGGATCATTGATAATGATAAAATCGAGACAAAGCTGAGTTCTGTCCGTGGTGTCGGATATCTGGGAAAAGAAGACGCTATCATGGTCTGTCACCTCCCGCTTTACTTCGATAATGGCTGCATTGTCCTTCGACGGACAATAAAATCGAACCAGACGCTCCTGTCTTTCATTAATGAAAAGAACCGGGCTAATGCGATAACGATGAAATATTGAAGGTGGAATTATAACACGATAAAGACCTTCTTTTTCAACATCTGAGAGGTGACTTATTTTATATATCCAGGACATGTTCTCGACTTTAGTAACTACTCAGGCACAAAGTGGCAAAGGCACATAGGCACAAAGAACAGGCTAATAGCCTGTAGCCTACAGGCTAATAGGCTAGAAAAATTTGTGCCTTTGGTGCTCTGTGCCTCTGTGCCTACCTGAATAGTTATCAATTTTATAGATTGAGTTTAAACAGTTTGCCCTACAATCTTTCGGATAGCATCTTCCTCACCCATGAGTTGGAGAAATCGTTTGAGCTTGTAGACATCTTTACTGGTAATATGTATTTGCCGATTCTGGATCTTCTCCATGGTAGTAAAGGTGTCGTAGGGGGTCGAAATCAATGGGATGTCAAAATCCTTGCAAGTATTGATTACAATGGGAGCCGGCTTTCGTCCTCCGGTCAACAAAATGCCGGTAACAACAGGGGTAATAAAATGTACAGGTGAATTATCCACTGTTGGCCCAAGAAGGATAATTTTGTTAAAAATCCTGCGGAATAAATTTAACGAACCCTGAAGGTGAGCGGAACTGATGGAGGTATTTTCCACCAAACTATCCAGGCGTTCTTCTCCTGTCAGCACATCGCCCTTAACGATATCAACGATGTGACGAATGCTTAAACAAGCCAGAATCCGATCTTGAGGCACAACAAAGACAACGGGCAGCCCTCTTTCTTGAAAGAGAGGAACAAGTTTTCGGCGGACAGATTCCAGGCTATCAGGTGGGACCCGATTAATGATTACGATATTGACCCTTCCGTTCAAGAATGAGTCTACGGCCAGCACTGAATATATAGACATGCTCTCACTCTGAAATTTATCGACCAGTAAAACCGGGGAGTCAAACTGGTTTACAAGATGACCATCGGGTAAATAAGGGGAGTCATAGTCATAAAAAATCTGCTCTGACCCCATAATTACGAGAGCGTCTTTTTCTTCCTTTACGACTTCATAACTTTTTTTGATGTTTTTAAGCTGTTCCTTCCTGGTGACTTCATCTCCTGGAGATTTTTCCGGGACAACCGGAGAGATGAGTTCTAAATCTTCCTGAAGATAAAGATACTCTTTCATTAAAAGAGCATCTTTGTCTATTATTCGTCCATCTTTAATCATGGGACGGGTGACAAAGGGCTTAAAAAAACCTGTCCGCATGCCTTTTGAATGAAAAATCTCCGCCATAACCCATGCCGCCAAACTCTGTCCCGATTGGACCCCAGTGGAACTAATGAAGATTTTATGCATTATCTTTCCCCGGTTGGAAAAACTATTGACGGCTTCGTAAAAAATCTTAATTCCGTCACTCCGGCGAAAGCCGGAGTCTAGAAGTGCTTGAAATTACTGGATTCCGGCTTCCGCCGGAATGACAAGAAAGAGGTTTTCCTGACTTTTTACGAAGCCATCAACTATTATTCCAAAGAATTTTTTACTAAGTCAAGAAGACGCTGGGGTGCGATGGGTTTTGGCAAAAATAGGTTGGCACCGGCATCGATACCCTTTTGCGTATCCTCCTTGCTGCTCTTGGCTGTGAGTATAATAATGGGAACAGTACGGTATAGTTCGATTTCCCTGATTTTTCGGCAGAGCTCGAAGCCATCAATACCCGGCATGATAATATCCAGCATCATAAGGTCAAATTTCTCCTCACCTACCTTTTCCAGAGCAACCTGACCGTTTAAGGCGGTTGACACCTCGTAGCCACAGGGCTTGAGCAGCTCTTCCAGGGCTATCAAAACAAGCTCATCATCGTCAACAACAAGAATCTTTTTAGACATTGCCTGTATTTCCTTTCTCTATTGAGTTGTTGCTGGCAATCGCGGGGAGGATGACCCTAAAGGTAGCCCCCTTTCCCACCTCGCTATCTACCTCTATCCGGCCTCCATGCTTTTCTACAATACCATAGCAGATAGAGAGACCAAGGCCTGTCCCGCTCCCTACTTCTTTAGTTGAAAAGAACGGATCAAATATCTTGTACTTAATTTCCGGTGATATCCCCGGACCTGTATCGGTAAACGAAATGATGACCTCCCCTGGCGCTCCATCCTTAGATCGGTAAAAAGAACGGATTATGAGTTCCTTATCCGATTCCCGCTTATCTAAAGCATCCCTGGCGTTACTGATGATGTTTAAAAAAACCTGTTCGAGTTGAGAGGCGCTTCCTATCACCTCGGGTAATTGGGGGGGGAAATCCTTTACTATTTTAATATTGTGATCGAGGAGTTGCTGTTCAGTTATAAGGAGAGAATTGTTTATCGGTATCCTTATATCTAAAGGTTCAAAATGCGTTTCCGTTTCTCTTGAGAACTCCCGGAGATGGTTAACAATGGTAGCGATACGATCATTGCAGCGACCTATCAAACCTATCAGTCTTTCATTGGGGCAGTCTTGATGGAGATTCTCTCTGATACGATAAAGGATAGTCTGGGAGGCCATAAGGGGATTGTTTATTTCATGGGCCACACCTGAAACCAAATCTCCCAGTTCCCGCATTTTGGCGCCCTGAATAAGGGATGCCTCAGCTTTCTGGAGATCTGCCTCCAGCTTTCTTTTTTCGGTCAGGTCCTGGAAAATGCCCACAGTTCCTATGGTCTCCCCCTTAAAATTTTTTAAGAGGGCGGCAGACGTATTAATGGGAATCTCCCTGCCATTCCTGTCAACCAGGGTCATCTTATAATTGCTGAATTTATGGTCCCTACGGAGGATACTCATGATCTTTCGAGCCTCGGCTATTCCGTCCAGATAGAGAATAGAAACATGCTTACCGATAACTTCCTGCTTCTTGACATAAAGAATATCTTCCAGCCCCCTGTTAATACGGGTAAGAATCCCTTTCCGGTCAGTTGTTATAATTCCATCTACCGAGCTTTCGAGGATATTCTCTAAATAGTCTTTTGTCTCTTTCAATTCTTGTTCCAGACGTTTTCGCTCGGTAATATCTCGTGATATTTCCAGATATCCAAAAAGTTCACCCTTGGCATTCCTCATAGCGGTTATCACCATCCGACCAAGAAACCTTCCCCCGTCCTTTTTCCCCCGCTCTGCCTCTTTCTCTATTGCCAGCCCCCTTCGTAACCCTTGCAATTCTTCCCTTTCAAGGAGACAATCCTCGCTATTAGCGTAAGTCTTGGCAATATTCTCTCCTGTCATTTCTTCCCTTGTCCACCCGAAAAGGTTTCTGGCGCCCATATTAAATTCCAGGATTTCTCCTTCAAGATCAATGGCAACAATGGCATACTCAGTGGAGCTCTCTAAGATATTGGTCAGTAGTGTCGATATTTTTTTATACTCTTCTTTTGAATCTGCGAGCTCCTGTGTCCGCTGGGTTACAGCCTGTTCTAAATTTTGGGTGTACTTCTGAATC
>JBAZOX010000225.1:0-4315 GCA_041648535.1 Desulfobacteria bacterium
TCATCCTTTTAGATTGCTTCGTCGTTCGCCTAATGCGAACCGCTCGCAGAGATATTTTCCTTGTCCTTTGTGTTTCTTTGAGACATAATGGGTTCATTTCTTAAAAACAATGAAAAATTTATCTATCATAGATTTCTCAAGTTTTGACACAGCTTCAAGCTCTCCAGGATCAAGCCATACACCTTCGCATGAAAAGCATTTGTCTATTTTTATATTTTTGTAGTCAATCTCCGTAAGCTCCATCCCGCATTTGGGGCACCTCATATAATGAAGTTTTTTCAACCTGTCTTTTTCCCCTTCAGCCAGTTTCTTCTGCTGTTCTTCCATCATCTTCTTTTTCTTTTCCATCTCAACTCTGATGAAATATTCTTCTTCGGATTCACTTGGTTTTCGTGGCATAGAAACCTCCTCAGTTCGAAACGTTATAACAAATAATATATAATATTACCTTAGAATAGATTTACACACAAGAAAAAAAAAGAAGAATATTCTTTTAGGTATACCAGGGGAATAGATAGATGGGTAAATAGATGGATAAAATAAAAGGCATGGTCATACAAAGCCCCATGCCTTTTAATTTTTAACAGATTAGATATTACTTGGAGATTGATTTGGCAGCCATAGTATCTTTAACGTAACTACATTTTACCTTATCGCCTACCTTAATATCAGCCAGAGCTTTCTTTTCCTTACCTACCTTTATTACGGTCTCAGGAGCGACATTGAGGGTAATCTCTTCAGGAGTCTTTCCAGCCTTTTTAATCGTAATGGTAGCGGCATCTACCTTTGTAACCTCACCCTTTGCCACAACTACTTTCTCTTTGGTTACTTTTGTGGTTGTGGTTGTGGTTTTTTCTGTGGTTTTTTCTGCTGCTAAACTCACACCAGCGATAAATACCACGGTGATAATAAGTGCCAGAACATAAGATATTTTTCTCATTCTTCTTCACCTCCTTTCTAATAATGTATTAAGTAGAATAAAAAAGATGCAACTTTTATGCCTATTTATAAATTGAAAGAAAATCAAACACTTAACTCTTGAATACAATGTCCATTTCCCCATTTGGGGAATTTTCTTTCCCCATTTGGGGAATTTTCCCCATTTGGGGAAATATCTTCCTTATCCCGAGTTTTTTAAGCCTATACCGGAGGGTTTTATCACTTAAACCCAAAAGCCTGGCTGCCTTGGTAATCGCGAAATCAGACTTTTCCATAGCCTTAATGATCATCTCCCTCTCCAGATCATCCAGAGATATCCCCTCTTCCGGGATGTCCAGTTCAACCTTTCCCATAGTGTAAGAACAGGGATGTATCTCTTTTGAAAAATCTTTCACCTCTAAAATCTTCCTCTCGGATAGGAGGACTGCCCTTTCTATAGCAGATTCCAGTTCTCTTACATTGCCTGGCCAACGGTACTCCATCAATAAACGAAGGGCATCCTTAGAAATTCCTTTAATTTCTCTCCTGAGGGAATGATTGAATTTATCAATAAAATACTCTACTAATGCCGGTATATCGGTAATCCTATCCCTTAAGGGGGGAAGGGATACGGGGACCACACTCAATCTGTAATAGAGATCGGCTCTAAACCTCCGCTCTTCCATCTCCTTTTCCAGGTCCTTATTAGTAGCCGTTATTATCCGCACATCTACCTTGATATTTTCTCTACCTCCTACTCTTCTTATCTCCTTTTCCTGAAGCGCTCTCAGTATCTTTGCCTGCATACTGGAACTCAGGTCTCCAATTTCATCCAGAAAAAGAGTGCCCTTGTGTGATACCTCAAAAAGACCTTCTTTCCTCCTGTATGCCCCGGTAAAACTGCCCTTTTCATAGCCAAAGAGTTCCGAGTCTAAAAGGGTTTCCGGGATAGAAGCACAGTTTATCGCCTGGAAAGGCATTTCCTTTCTGGGACCGTTATAATGGATTGCCTTTGCTATCAACTCCTTTCCTGTACCACTCTCACCGGTAATCAAGACCGTGGAATCACTGGGTGCTACCTTCTGGATTAACCTGAAGACCTCTTTCATCTTCTCATGCCTTCCAATGATATTGTCAAACCTGAATCTCTCTTCTAATTGCTGTTTAAATAAGAGGTTCTCCCTTACCAGCCTCACCTTCTCAAAACCCTTTTTGATACTGAATAGCAATTCATCCCGGCCTACCGGCTTAAAGAGATAGTCAAAAGCCCCCAGTTTCATTGCCTTTTCAGCAGAATTCAATGACCCGAAGGCAGTAATGATAATCACCGTTAAGTGGGGGGACTCCTTCAGGAGATTTTCCATTAGATCTACCCCATCCATATCAGAGAGCTTCAGATCAGTTAAAACCAGCGAACAAAGACTTCCCCTGAATATTCTCAATGCATCTCTACCTGTAGCAGCAGTCTCTACCTCGTATCCTTCTTCTTTCAAGATGAGTTTAAGGATTTCCAGTTGAGATCTATCATCTTCTATTACAAGGATCGCACCTTTCTTCATCACTGCCTCCTTAGTTTGACCTTTACTTTAGTCCCCTGATTAGGATGGCTTTTAATGCTAATTTCTCCTTTGTGTTCCTCAATGATCCGTTTGGTAATAGCCAGCCCCAATCCTATCCCTAGCTCTTTTGTGGTAAAATACGGCTCAAACACCTTCTCCAGGTCTTCGGGTCTTATTCCTTCTCCGGTATCCTCAAATTCCACTTCTATAAAAAGGTCGGAGTGAGACACCCTGATTGTTAGCTCTCCGCCTAAAGGCATTGACTGAATGGCATTCACGATTATATTCATAAGGCAGGTCTCTATCTTATCCATGTCCACCATGCAAGGAGATTTGAGTGGAAAGGAGTTTTTTACCCTTATTCTCTGGGCATCGATCCTTTCTCTGGTAAGGGTTAGAACCTCTTCCAGTAAAAATACCAGATCGGTTTCCCTCAAATTCAGTTTAAGAGGTCTGCCATAATCCAGAAGATCCTCTATCATCCTGCTTATACGGGAGATTTCACCTTTCATATTGGAAACCAGGGGATGAAACTCATCATTTGGAGAGAGTTTATCTTTTATATGGTCTATGCTTAAGCTGATAAAATTCAGAGGATTTCTTACTTCATGGGCAATCCCAGAGGCAAGTTGCCCAATAGCAGAAAACCTCTCGGCTTCCTTAAGTCTCTCTTCAAGTTCCCTTCTTTCCCGTAGCTGTTTTACCATCTTATTGAAGTTTTCTACCAAAAGACCGACTTCATCCTTCTGTCTTGTGGGGGGCAGCCCTTCAAGATTACCTTCAGTTATCCTTTGAGCAGCCTTTGCTACATCTTGAATAGTTATAGTATATCTCCAGAATAGGAAAAAGGAGAATAGTATCCCCAAACCAAAGATCAGGGCAGTCACCAATATTCTTTGATAATACTTCTTTCTTAGGAGTTCATTGAAGCCCTCTAAGTCCGTATTGATATGGATATAACCCAGGTGTTCTTCTCCTATGATTACTGGAACCCTAACACCCCACTTTTTCTCACTACCGAAATTTCTATCGAGGATTGCCTCCGTTATCATACTATCAGACAGGGGACTAACCTTTGTGCCCAGTTTTTTGGGATCAGAGCTGGCGATTACTTCATCCGCGTTGCTGATAATAGAGACCTCCTTAATCCCCTTTCCCCGGAGTTTCTTTATGTACTGACGAAGACGCACCCCAGAATCGTCTCCCTCCAGGGTTAGTTTTTCTACACTTATCCTGATGGCCTCAGAAATTCCTTCGGTATGCTTGCCCATTTTCAGCACCATATCTTTCTTCCCCTGAACATAAAGAACCGACAATGCCAAAATCATAAGTAGGGACAAAAAGACAAAGATAAAAAGGAGCTTTGTCCTTAAATTCATATTAAAACTACCAAGAATTGCCCTCATCAAATCCTCTTTAGTGGTTCATATTGAAAAATGAAAAATTTCCTTTGGAGCGAACATCGTCAAAACCGTAAGTCGTGAATCGTGAATGGGTTTTATTCTATTTACGACTCCCGACTTTCGATTCACGATTTTCAGGGTGTTTAGGCATGGTCTCTCTGTTGCCTAATAATCCCATTTCCAGTTTAGTCCTATTCCTCCCTGGGCATCCTTGCCCACCTCACTGTCTAATGTTATGTTCGGGGTGATTTCAAATTCCGCGGAAACCTTGTCTTTTGAAGAACCCACACCTTTTTCTATTTTAATGTAAATGTCCTCCCCCAGGTTTTTTCCAATACTAACCGAGGTATCACCAGCAGATTCCTCCGATTGTACAACAGCCAGTTGATCTACACCCAGAAGCTTCCGTGTGTATTCCATAAAGTCAAGGGCGTT
>JBAZOX010000226.1:0-4300 GCA_041648535.1 Desulfobacteria bacterium
TAAATAAGAATCAAATCCTGGCGGTGATCGGATAGATCGTTATTCGGAAGTCGTAAATAGAATAAAGAATAAAACCCATTTACCGGTTCACGGATTCCAGGACGGATTCCGGCAGGATTATCGAACGGTCTTTGTCCCCCTTGGATGACCGAACAAAAATCAGCCCTGATCCAAAATCGACATCCTTGACCCGCAGACGGGCCAGCTCCATAAGGCGAAGGCCTGCCCCGTACAGTGTCTGCACAATCAAAAGCTGCTTTCCTTCCATACAGGAGCGTCAAGACCCCCCGGATATCTTCAGTGCCCGGCATATACGGATTCTGTATAATATGATATTATGAATCATTTACGGCAGGTAAGGAGATTTTTCTTCAAAAATTATTTGTTCCTTTGTTTAAAATATAGTATCGTTAAACACAAATCAAAGGAATAAACCGATTCAGTATAAGCATTGTTATGTGCAAAAATAATAAACAAGTACTATCAAGATGAAAATATCAGTAATACTTGCTCACCCTAATAAGGAAAGCTTTAACCACGCTATAGCAAAGGCTTCCATTGAAATACTTCATGAAAAAGGCCATGAGGTCTGTTTTCATGATTTATATGAAGAAAAATTTGACCCGATATTACCATTTAACGAAATTCCCAAAGATGTTCCCTTGCCGTCTGAAATAGAAAAGCATTGCAGGGAAATCACAGAAGCAGAAGGCATTATCATTATTCACCCTAATTGGTGGGGCCAACCTCCGGCAATTTTGAAAGGATGGATAGACAGAGTTATTAGACCAGGTGTTGCTTATGAGTTCCTTGAGGGCGATAAAGGCGAAGGCGTTCCAATTGGCATATTAAAGGTAACATCAGCAATTGTATTCAATACTTCTAATACTGAAAATGAAAGAGAAAAGAAAATATTTGGAGACCCTCTTGAAACCATCTGGAAAAATTGTATTTTCGATTTATGCGGTGTCAATAACTTCTATCGAAAAATGTTCAATATCATAGTTGTTAGTTCTGAAGAGCAAAGAAAAGAGTGGTTAAAAGAAGTTAGGCAAACGATTATCGAATATTTTCACAAAGATTAAATAGAGTAAACACATAACAGTTACATTAAGTCGGATTGTAATTCCGCTACGCTCCACTGCAACCGCTTATGCAAGGCATTGGCGAAAGAGTTGTGTAAATCCTTATGGATTCATGATAATTATAGACTATGATTAAAAAAGTTGTCCGTAAAAGCAAACTTCATGACCTCCAATCTGCGAAGGATGATCTTTCCTACTGGTTGAGCCGTCCTGCGGAAGAACGCGTTGCAACCGTCGATTATCTGAGAAAGCAATATTATGGAAGTGCAGAAAGACTTCAAAGAGTTGCTCGAGTTATTCAACGGGCAGTCGGCAGGAAAAAAGATCTAGCAGACCTAGAATCTCTTGGCGAAGAATAATCTGAATTTTTCAGGGCGGATTACTAAGTAAGTTGTAGAATTCCCGAGGTGTTTATGTCAGAAATTCGAACCAGGTTTGCGCCAAGCCCTACAGGATATTTACATATCGGCGGCGCAAGGACAGCCCTTTTTAACTGGCTCTTTGCCCGACATTGCCGAGGTAAATTCATCCTGAGAATAGAAGACACTGATCGGGTTCGCTCATCTGAGGAATCAATCCAGGCTATCTATGACGGAATGAAATGGCTGGGGTTGGATTGGGATGAGGGCCCTTATTTACAGACAGAACGTTTCAGTATTTACGGGGAATATATTGAAAAACTGATAAAAAAAGGGAAGGCATATTCCTGCTGCTGTACACCCCAGGAGCTTGAGGAAAAGAGGAAACGGGCTCTGGCAGAAGGCAGAAAGCCCAAATATGACGGGAAATGTCGGGAGTTGGATAAGCCTAAATCAGGAGAACCCCATGTTATCAGATTCAAAGCCCCGGGAGAAGGAACAACTGTAGTCAATGATGAGATAAAAGGTGAAGTAAGGTTTGAAAACTCAGAACTGGATGATCTTATAATTCAGAGGTCTGATGGATACCCAACCTATAATTTCACTGTAGTGGTAGATGACATAACTATGGGGATTACCCATGTCATAAGGGGCGACGACCATCTCAACAATACCCCTAAACAGATCTTATTGTATCAGGCACTTGATTCTCCTATGCCCCAATTCGCCCATGTCCCTATGATATTGGGAACTGACAAAACGCGTTTGAGTAAACGGCACGGAGCCACGTCAGTTATGGCTTACAAAGAGCTTGGGTATCTCCCCCAAGCTGTGATGAACTACCTGGTCAGGTTGGGCTGGTCATATGGGGACCAGGAGATATTCTCCAGAGACGAATTAATAGAAAAATTCTCTCTGGATAATATAGGGAAATCTGCCGGGGTATTTAACCCCGAGAAACTATTATGGCTCAATGCCCATTACATAAAAGAGGAGAATCCTGAAAATCTGTCAGACCTATTGATTCCTTTTATAAAAAAAAGAGGCTACACGGTCGAAGATAACGAAGTTTTGCAAAAGATAACCCTTGCCTTCAAAGAAAGAAGTAAGACATTGGTTGAAATGGCCGAATCTTCGGATTTTTTCTTCAAAGAAGGAATTGAATACGATAGAAAAGCGGCTGAAAAGTTCTTAACGCAAGATACAGTAGAGATATTTCAGATTCTGATTAAGAGGTTTGACCAATTACAGACTTTCAACCAGCAAACAATTGAAGAAGTATTCAAAGAAGTATCCTCTCAAAAAGACTTAAAGCTTGGGAAAATCGCCCAGCCCGTAAGGGTTTCCCTGACCGGATCAACTGTGAGTCCGGGGATATATGAGGTAGTTGAGATACTGGGGAAGAAAAAGGTTATAGACAGGCTTAAAAAGGCAGTAGAGAATATTACATAAATATAAATTTTCGATTACAAAAGCAGTGCTGAAAAAAGGTCGGAGGATTCTTCATGAAGAACGAACAAAACACGCTGGACCAGCTTTGCATCAATACCATCCGCACACTGGCGATGGATGCTGTACAGGAGGCCAACTCGGGTCATCCGGGCACGCCGATGGCGCTTGCACCTCTGGCATATGTCTTGTGGACGAAGTTTCTGCGTTATAACCCCATCAATTCCCGGTGGTTTGACCGCGATCGCTTCGTGCTTTCATGTGGCCATGCCTCAATGCTTCAATATGCCGTGCTGTATTTAACAGGATACGACCTGTCCCTTGAGGAGATTAAGAACTTTCGTCAGTGGGGCAGCAAAACGCCGGGGCATCCCGAATACGGTATCACGCCTGGTGTGGAAACAACTACAGGGCCACTTGGCCAGGGTTTGATGAACGCCGTAGGCATGGCAATGGCTGAGGCAAATCTGGCAGCGGTTTTCAACCGAGAAGGACACGAAATCGTAGGTCATTATACATATATATTTTGTGGTGACGGGGACTTGATGGAGGGGGCTTCCCATGAGGCAGCCTCCCTTGCAGGGCATCTGGGACTCGGCAAACTCATCTGGATTTACGATGACAATCATATCAGCATCGAGGGGGATACTGCTCTGACATATTCGGATGACGTGGCAAAGCGCTTTGATGCCTACAACTGGCATGTACAAAACCTGGGTGATAATGCCAACGATCTTACCGTACTGGCCACAGCCTTTACCAAGGCAAAGGAAGAAAAGGAACGGCCGTCGTTGATCATGGTTCGTTCCCATATCGGTTACGGATCTCCTAACCGTCAGAATACCAAGGAGGCACACGGCGAACCCCTGGGCGAAGAAGAGATAAGGTTAACAAAGAGATTTTACGGATGGCCTGAAAATGAGAAGTTTGTTGTCCCGGAACAGGTACTGACCTGCATGCGACAGGCCATAGAACGGGGCAAAAAGCTAGAGGAGAATTGGAACAAGAAGTTTAGTGAATACAAGAAGGCTTTTCCTGAGATGGCCAAACGGTTCGAAGCGGCACTTAGCGGGGATATTCCCCCTGGCTGGGATAGTAACATTCCCCATTTCGGCAGCACCAATGGCCCCATAGCTACCCGTGCTGCATCAGGAAAAGTCCTCAAAGCCTTTGCGGATAAAATCCCCTGGCTAATGGGAGGCAGCGCTGATCTGTCCCCTTCTACAAAGACGCTTATAGATAAATCACAGTACTTTGCCAGGGGTCAATACACCATCCGTAACATTGCATGGGGTGTGAGGGAGCACAATATGTGCGCTGCATGTTCAGGCATGGCACTCCATGGAGGAGTGCGTCCTTATGCGGCAACATTTTTCATCTTCACCGACTATGCACGGCCTGCCATTC
>JBAZOX010000227.1:0-4287 GCA_041648535.1 Desulfobacteria bacterium
AAAGAAGGGTTGGTATGAAAAGGAGATAGAAAAGGCATCCCTGGAGTATCAGAAAGAGGTAGAGACTAAGGAACGAGTTGTCGTCGGGGTAAATGAATTTACCATACCGCCTGAAGATGATACAAAAGAGGAGGTTCATATAACCCCCCCTGAATCAATCACAAAACAGATAGCCAATGTGAAGGAGCTTAAGAAAACAAGGGACAATGAAAAGGTTAAGAGGCAGTTAGACATTTTGTATAAAAAGGCACAGGAGAAAGAGAAAAGGGAGAATCTGCTTCCCTTCATAATAGATGCCACATCTTCCTACGCTACTATAGGTGAGATATTGGGGACTATACGGATGGCCAATGGCCTGAGTTATGATCCCCTTGGTATACTGAAACCGCCGTTTTAAGGTTATAGAATAAGTCACTTGTCATTTGTCATTCGTCATTTGTATCTGATGACCACTAATAAACTAAACCAATGACCAATGACTAATGACTAATGACCAATAACTAATGACCAATGACCAATGACCAATGACCAATGACTAATAAAGGAGCACAGAATCGCTATGAATTCAAAGAAAAAGATAAAGGTCTTAATTGCCAAGGTTGGTTTAGATGGTCACGATAGAGGAGCCAGGGTGATAAGTCAGATGTTGAGAGATAAAGGAATGGAAGTAGTCTACACAGGCACTCTTCAAACGCCTCAGACGGTTGTTAAAACCGCTGAGGAAGAAGATGTGGATGTTATTGGATTAAGCTTTTTAGCCGGCGGGCATATTACCCATACCAAAAGCATAATAGACCTTCTTAATGAGAAAAAGCTGGATGATATTCTTATAATAGTTGGAGGAGTAATCCCAAAACAGGATATTCCCATTCTTAAAGAACTCGGTGTAAGTGAGGTCTTCAGGGCAGATTCGGGGATAGAATCGATAGCCAAACATATCCATGACTACACAGGTTGCCAGGTTCAGGGTTCAGGGTTCAAGGTTCAGGGTTAACAGGTAACCGTTCACGGTTCTCAGTTAACAGTTTACGGTAATTACAACAGCAGGCATCACAACAGCAGGCATCACAACAGCAAGCTTAAGCTTGCTGTTATTATATAAAGCTTGAAGCATTTTTACCAACTGTTAACTGCAAACTGTTAACTGACACCCCTACTCATGGACAATAATTCTATCGCCCCCTGATTGTTTCGCAGTGTACATCGCCTTATCCGCATGTCTAACGAATGTTTCCAAGTCATATTCTGTGCGGTATTCTACCAAACCCAGACTAAGAGTGACATCAACCAACCCAGTATTATTAAAGGATGTTCTTATCCTTTCAGCAATTGGGAAAGCCTTATTTGTATTAGTCTCCGGCAAGATAACCACAAATTCATCTCCACCATACCTGTACCCTGAATCAACATTTACACGGATACCCTCAACAACTACCTTTCCCACCTCATGTAAAACCTTATCTCCTTCTAAGTGGCCATACGTATCATTGTAATGTTTGAACTCGTCCACATCGAATAATAACAGGGAAAGAGGGTGCTTAATTCGTTTAGCCCTTTCCATCTCTCTTCTCAATTCATTGTAGAAATGTCTCTGGTTATAGAGTCCTGTTAAGTTATCTGTTATGGACAGCGTTTCTAATTCCTTTTCCAGCCTTTTATTTTCAGTGATGTCCTTATAAACGCCGAGACTCCCTGTAATCTCACCTTTATCATCTATTAAGAGTGAGGCGGAAACACTTATGGGCATAATACGACCATTCGCTGCTACAAGGGCTGTCTCATAATTCTTTAGCCACCCTTCTTCGCGTAACGGCATCATTATCCTTTTTGCCTCATCCATCCCCCCAAGATAATACTCCGATATATGAGTGCCCTGGATAGTTTCCCTCTTATAACCCAACATTTTCTCTGCCCCTTTACTAGCGAAAGTAATAGTACCTTTGTTATCCAGTGTAGTAATCCCGTCTATTGAACCCTCAATAACACTCTCTAAAAAATTCTTTGTCTTTTTTAACTCATTCTCCAGGCTCTTCCTATCTGTTATGTCCTTGCATATCCCAAGCGTGCCTATAGCATCCCCTGTGTCATTTCTCATAAGTGATATGGAAGCTATTGCATAAAACAGGGTTCCATCCTTTTTTAAAAATTGTGTCTCATAATTACGTACAATACCCTGCTCACTTAATAACCCCATGAGCTTATTTGCCTCTCCCATCCCACCAAGATAAACCATGGATATATGCTTGCCGATTATCTCTTCTGTATTATAACCAAACACCTCCGTCATTCCATCGTTGATATATGTAACTATCCCCTTTTTGTCCGTGCTTACGATAGGGTCTGTGATGCCTTCGATAAGACTCTCAAGAGAGTCTCTGGCTTGCCTTATTTCGTCTTCCAACCTCTTCCTTTCCGTTATGTCCTTGCATATCCCCAGGGTTCCTATAACTTCTCCACTTTTATCCCTGAGCAAGGACATGGAAACTATGGCAGGAAACAGGCTGCCATCCTTTTTTATAAATTGTGTTTCATGACTACGTACAATACCCTGCTCACTTAATAACCCCATCATCTTCTTGGCATATTCTATACCACCAGCATAAATGAAGGATATACCCTTGCCGACAGCATCTTCTCTCTCATAACCTACCAGCTCTGTTAATGCCTTGTTGATAGACGTAACTGTTCCCTTCTTGTCCGTGGTTACAATAGGGTCTGTGATGCCTTCGATAAGAATTTCAAGGGAGTCTTTGGTTTGTATCAGATCTCTTTCTATCCTCTTCTTTTCTGTTACATCCTTACCTACTGCGACCATCCCAATTATTATACCCTTGTCATCCCTTAAAAGATCATAGGACATACTGAGGGTAATCCCCGTCCCGTCTTTTTTTAGGAAGTCTATTTCCCCAAAATGCAACCTGCCCTCTTCCTTGACAATCTTACCGACCTTTTTTGCCTCCTCCAATCCGTGAGCATAATACTGTGATATATGGGTCCCAATTGCCTCCCCTTTTTCACAACCAAATATCACCTCTGCTCCGGCATTTACGAAGGTAATCTTTCCATCCATATCAGTGGTAACTATCGAATCTGCTGAACTCTCTAAGATTCTCTCCAGAAAATCCTTTGTCTCCTTTAACTCATCCTCCAGCCTTTTTATCTTTGAGATGTCTTTGGCTATCCCCAGTGTACCTGTTATCTTGCCTTCAGTATCCCTTAAGAAGGATGCCGAAAGCAAGGAGGAGATTTCCCTCCCATCCTTGGATACAAAGACCGTTTCATAGTTCTTGATCTCCCCGTCTTTCTCTAATGCCGTCATTATCCTTTTTGCATCTTCTATACCATCTTTGTAGACCAGTGATATATGCATCCCAATCATCTCTTCGACATTGTAGCCTAAAAATTCTTGCACCCCTTCCCTGAAGGAGGTTATTAGCCCTCTTGTATCCGTAGTCACCATAGGATCCACCAGACTGTTTATCATGCTTTCCATGTACTCTTTAGCCTGTATTAACTCTTCTTTCGTCTTATTTACATCCTCCAGGATGTTTAATGTAGCAGTTTTGCTCCTTGTTAATTCCATCATGCTTTCTTCCAGATCTCTGGTTCTTTCTTCCAGCTTTTCTTCTAAGATTTTGTCATATTCTTCATCTCGGTTCAGATGACTCTTAATGCCTTCAACCATCAATACTACCTCCTTTTCCAGATTGCTTTAAAGAACTTCATCTCCCTCATTTTCTATAGTAAAGGCTATACAGGAGCTTTTTAGGAAGAGTGGGGGTAGGTCGTATAGAGGGATTAGCCTAATTTATCAACAATTTTAAGGTAAGGTATCGAAATCCCATTAAAATGTCAACTTTTTAATGCAAAAGTCTCTTTTTCTAGCTAAAAACTTTGCTCTTTCAGTGTTATCAGTTAGAAGTCTTGACATAAAAAACAGTTTACGTTATAGGATTAGATATTCATAACTACTCAGGTTGTCAGGTTCACGGTTCACGGTTGGCTACTTTGCGCTCTGTAACCTTGAACTGTGAACCTTGGAACTTTGAACCTGAGTGAGTAGTTACAAATATTCCATAGAAAAGGTTTTTTAGAAAATGAATAAAAGGCTACTGGATATTATAAACCTTGAGACACACTTCATCACAGACCAAGGGATTGTAAGGGCAGTTGACGGTGTGAGTTTACATCTGAATGAGGGGGATACCCTTGGCTTAGTAGGAGAATCAGGGTGCGGAAAGAGTGTAACTGCCCTCTCTATTATGCGATTGATCCCTAACCCCCCAG
>JBAZOX010000228.1:0-4222 GCA_041648535.1 Desulfobacteria bacterium
ATATCAGGACACAGCGAGTTTTTCAATACCATATCCCTGTACTACCAGCCTATATTTGAGTACAACCAAAACCTTGATAACAATGAGAAGACCGGGTTTGATCTAAAAAAGGGCTACGCAAAGTTGGGCCTTAGTAATATTGAGTTTGAAATAGGACGGGATTCAATGTGGTGGGGGTCTGGATACCATGGTTCTCTGCTGATGACCAATAATGCCGAACCCTTTGATATTTTGAAAATCGCTAACCCCAGACCGATTCTCTTACCCTGGATTTTTAGATACCTGGGACCATTTAAAGCAACTTTCATCCTGTCCAAACTCGAAAAGGACAGACGGATCCCTGAACCATATCTGTATGGATTGAGATTAAACATCAAACCCCTTCCAACCCTTGAACTGGGGATGAGTCAGATTGCCATCTTTGGGGGTGAAGGAAGAAGATTAAGTCTTACCGATACGCTAGAAGTGCTTTACAGCAATCGAAACCTTTCAGGCAAAAAGGAGAGCAATCAACAGTTTGCGGTTGATTTTTCTTTCTGGATTCACGATATGGATCGCATCACTACACTTTTTAGGGCAATTAAGTTTTATGGAGAAATCGGCGCGGAAGATACAGGATACCCCCCGGACCGCCGGGCACATCTTGTAGGTCTATTGTTCAATGACCTTTTACTGGCTGGAAAAACAGACCTGCGAATAGAGTATGTGAATACCAGTCCAGGCCAAGGACCCGATTCCTGGTACCAGCATGATTGGTATCCTGCTTTCTATAAAGGAAGGGTCTTCGGTCATCATGTGGGGAGTAATGCTGAAGACATCTTTGCAAGGGTTACGAGCTATCTAACCAATGATCTCATTGCAGGCATAGATATTGATATGGAAAACAGGGGTTTAAGCAATGCTATTCGGGAAAAACACTACCAGGTTGGGATTGATCTATCCTATAATATTACTGATATGACTGAAGTTACGGCACAGTACGGGTTTGAGAGGGTGAACAATCTTAACTTTGTGGATGGAGTGAATAAGGACGGTCATTTTTTTGGCACTGAGTTGAGAATCAGGTTTTAGTTTAGGCTATAGACTATTAGCCTGTAGACTATTAGGCTGTAGGAGGAAATTATGCGCGACCATACGAAGCTCAGAGCGTTTGAACTGGCCGACGAAGTGGCGGTCTTGATCTATCGGGCAACCAGAGGGTTTCCCAAGGAGGAGATCTATGGGCTGACTTCCCAGATGCGAAGAGCGGCGGTTTCGGTGCCGTCAAACATCGTTGAGGGATGTGCACGCGAGAGTCAAGCCGAATACCTTCGCTTTCTTGAAATAGCCTTCGGTTCCGCAAGGGAACTGCATTACCAGTTCGGCTTGGCTAGCCGCTTGGGTTATACAAGCGAGTTGGATGTTCCTGAATGCGACTCGAAAATGGTGGAGACAGAGAAGGTTCTGAGCGCCTTGATTCGGTCAATGCGTGACTAACAGTCTACAGCCTATAGCCTAAACTTCATCCTAAACAAAGGGGAATGTACCTCTATGACAAAAAAGAATTTTTTGCTAGCTTTTGTATTTTTGTTTATTTTTGTTCAAGTCATATTTATTTCTTCAGGAGGTTTGTTTGCTGAGCAGATTCAAACAATCCCGATAACACCTCAGTATCAATATCAGATACCTCCAAGCCCTACACAACCAGTACAGCCATCAATACAGCAGCCAACCTTACCACAGTTACCACCTCAACCTCTGCAACCTGCTACGCTCCAGCAGTTACAACCACCTGCGGAAAAACCTTCGGTTTTTGAACAGTTTGTCTCTGGGAAGGTAGAAATTACTGAAACCCAATTTGAAATGCTTAAAAACCACACAGGGGTTAAATTTTCCTACACATCACAACCCTTAGCTATTGGCAATGTTGCCATTCCAGTTAAGGTTGTCAGGAGTCCTCAAAAAACAGAGGGAGTAATAACAACCCCTGAAGTCGTTCAGGCTGGATTCATAATTGGAACAATCGATGCAATAGATAGCGCATTTAAAATTTTAGGCATAAAAAGTTCTTTTGCGGTATCTGTTGATATAAAACAGTTTGGCTATGACCTCTTCAGACAGCCCCCGTCAACCTTCGCCCCTATCGAGAAAGTCGAGAAAGTCCCAGTTGGGCCTGATTATGTCATTGGCCCTGGCGATGAGATAAGAATAAATGTATGGGGAAGGATTGAGGGGCAGTGGAACGTTGTTGTTGATAGGGATGGGACCATCAACCTTCCAAAAGTGGGTACTATTGGAGTGACCGGACTGACCTTTAAGGAATTGAGAGAGATGCTCCGGAGGGAACTTTCAAAATACTTCACAGGCTTTGAGATGAATGTAAGCATGGGGGCATTGAGGACAATCAGGGTCTATGTTGTAGGCAATGCAGAGAAGCCGGGGGCATACACCATTTCCTCGCTCTCTACCCTTATAAATGCCCTTTTTGAGGCCGGTGGCCCGAGTAAGACAGGCACAATGAGGGATATTCAGGTCAAGAGGAATGGCAAAACAACCGTCCATTTTGATATATATGATTTACTGCTCAAAGGCAATAAGACAGAAGATATAAGGCTCATGCCAGAGGATGTGATATTTATACCACCGGTTGGGCCTCTTGTGGGGATTGCAGGGAATGTAAGGAACCCTGCAATTTATGAGCTTAAAGGGGATACAATTATTTCACAACTGATAGAGATGGCTGGTGGGCTGAGCGATATTGCATTTAGCGGAAGGGTTCAGATAGAACGCATTACTGATAATACCCGGCAGACAGCATTCGGTTCGGGCCTTGTCGAGGCTAAGGGTATGAAGGTGCAAGGAGGGGATTTAGTAAAGATTTTTCCGGTTGTTGAAGATAAAAGGATATTAAGGATCTCTGGAGCAGTAAATAGAGAAGGTGAATATGGAATTAAATCAGGAATGACTGTTAAGGATTTGATTTTAATGGCAGGGGGGCTTAAGTATTATGCTTACAATAAAGAGGCAGAGTTAACCAGGGTATATGTCACAGACAAAGGCCCAATAACCGAGAAGATATTAATAAACCTTGAAAAAGCCCTGGCAGGAGAATCCGAAAGCAATACCTTGCTCAAAGAAGACGACTACCTCTTTGTCCGCACGGTCCCAGAATGGCAGCTTTATCGAATGGTCGGCGTATCCGGTGAAGTAAAGTTTCCAGGCATCTACACTGTCAAAAAGGGCGAGAAACTATCTTCTCTGATTGAGCGTGCCGGCGGATATACAGACAGGGCATATTTAAGGGGGGCTACGTTTACAAGAGAAAGGGTAAGGCAGTTGCAACAAAAGCAGATTGATGAAATGGCAGAGAGGCTCGAAAGGGAGTTGTTAGGAAAAGGGGCAGCGGAGATTGGAGTAGCTCTGTCCCCTGAAGATGCGAAGACCAAAGAATCAGAAATCAAACAAAAAAGAGATTTTATAGCTATGCTGAAAGGCGTAAAGGCGAAGGGCAGGATGGTTTTAAAGATAGACCGGCCTGAGATCCTAAAGAATACGCCCTATGACATAGAACTTGAGGAGGGGGATAGTTTATTTATTATGGCAAATCCTCAGAGTGTTCAGGTCATAGGATCTGTATACAATCAGACGGCCTTCGTCTATGATAAGGACAGGGGCATTACAAAATATATAGATTTAGCCGGCGGATACACCGAAAATGCGGATAAAAAGAGGGTATATCTCTTGAAGGCTGACGGGACTGCTGTGAGACCAAGCAGCCGTTTTCTCGGCATATCATGGAGTAAAACCTCAAACAGGTGGGAGTCCGGGGGCAGTAATATAGAGTCTGGCGATACAATAGTAGTTCCTGAACAACTCGAGAGGATTGCCTGGTTGCGCGAGATAAAGGATATAACCCAGATAATCTACCAGATAGCAGTGGCTGCCGGGGTGCTGCTTCTGCTTTAGATCAAATAACCGGCAGGGGTCAGGGGTCAGGGGGGATAGGCTGTAGAGTTTAGGCTATAGACTATTAGCCTGTAGACTGTTAGCATGTAGACTGTAGCCTAACAGCCTTCAGCCTAAACAACCTAATTAGGTCAATGCGTGACTAACAGCCTTCAGTCTACAGCCTAAACTTATGGAGTAACTGATGGAAATGGAAAGAGAAGACGAGATAAATCTCCTGGATTACTGGCGGGTGATAAGGAAGAGATGGAGGATTATCGCAGGGATATTTGGAATA
>JBAZOX010000229.1:0-4218 GCA_041648535.1 Desulfobacteria bacterium
AAAATCTCAAATCCTCCCGTTTTTTTGTAGTGATCTCTCCCCTGGGGTTCAATATAGTGACCGATTGGGTTACGTCCTTTAACTCCCCCAAACTGCCCCCTGCATTCATAACAAGACCACCGCCTACTGTTCCGGGTATCCCAGCCGCAAATTCGAGGCCGGAAAGGCTATGGTCTATAGTAAACTTGAGCAAGCTGACCAATGGCACTCCGGCTTCAACAAAGATCAGAGAGGAATTGTCTTCTTTTAGTAATTCAACCCTTTTAAAGCCATGGGATAGAGCTATTACTACACCCCTAATCCCTCCATCCCTAACTAAGAGGTTTGTTCCATTGCCCAGGATAAAATACGGTATACGCTCTCTGCTTAGGTATTTAATCGTACCTATTAGATCTTCTATATACTCAGGAAAGACAATCACATCCGCCAATCCACCCACTCTAAAAGATGTGTATTCCTTCATCGGCTGATTTGTAAGTAAGTCTCCCTTTACTATCTTCCTTAGTTCCTCTAGTTGTACTCTGTTTTGCGTTGCCCGTTTACCGTTCACTGTTCACTGTCCACTGTCCACCGTTTACCGTTTACTGTTCACTGTTCACCGACAACAGCTTCTCTATCAATTCATGTCCAACTTTATATACATCCCCTGCCCCAAGAGTAATCAGGATGTCGCCCTCTTTCAGTACATCCATCAGGTGAGCAGCAATCCTGTTCTTATCGGCAATGAACGATACATTTTTGTGTCCATGCTCCCTAATTCCCTCGAATAGAGCCTTTGCATCAACCCCGGGTATAGGGTCTTCACCGGCAGGATAGATGTCCGTAATTATCAATACATCCGCCTGATAGAAGGCGACGAGAAAATCTTTATAGAGGTCCTGGGTCCGAGTGAATCTATGAGGCTGGAAGACAGCAACTATCCGCCTCCCCCATCCGGTCTTTGCTGCACTCAGGGCAGCCTTAATCTCCACAGGGTGGTGGGCATAGTCGTCTACAATCAGGATACCGTTCGGTTCTCCCTTTATCTGGAATCTCCGCTGTATACCGGTAAATTCATTAAGTCCTTCCCGTATAGTCTTAAAATGAAGGTCTAATTCAAGGGCAGCAGCAATAGTAGCCAGGCAATTATAGACATTGTGAACACCTGGCATTTGAAGTGTAATCTTGCCTAGTTTATCTCTGCCTTGTAAAACCTCAAAGGTTGTCTTGGTTCCCGTAAATACCAGGTCTACTGCCTGAATATCTGCCTGGCTCGAAAGACCATAGGTTACATATCTCTTTTTTATCTTCGGGATTAAACTCTGAATATTTTCGTGATCAAGGCATACAATTGCCAAACCATAAAAGGGTATCTTATTTATAAAGTCCAGGTATGCATTCTTTACCTCTTTCATATCCGTGTAATGATCCATGTGCTCCTGGTCAATGTTTGTAACTACTGCAATAGTAGGAGAAAGCTTCAGGAAAGAACCATCACTCTCATCTGCCTCAGCTACAAGAAACTCCCCTTGCCCAAGTTTAGCATTGGTACCTATGCTATTTAGCCTGCCTCCAATTATCACTGTAGGATCCATACCTCCATGGGCCAGGACCGTTGCTATCATTGATGTAGTAGTGGTTTTTCCATGAGTGCCCGATACAGCTATGCCATATTTCATTCTCATTAGTTCTGCAAGCATCTCTGCCCTGGGTATAACAGGAATGAGGCACTCATTGGCCTCGATTACTTCAGGGTTGTCGGGTTTTATCGCTGAAGAGATTACCACTACGTCCACATCCTTTAAGTTGTCTTTGCTATGTCCACAACTAATATTACCACCCAGACGAGTCAGTCGTCTGGTAATCTCGGTATCCTGAGCATCTGATCCACTGACCTTATACCCCAAATTCAACAAGACCTCGGCAATACCGCTCATTCCGATACCACCGATTCCAACAAAGTGAATGTATTTTATCTTTTTGTACATAAAAACTCCCAAATCTCTAGTTCATCCCCAAAAGCTCATAACAACTGTCAACTATATCCCCGGCAGCAGTGGGTTTACCCAGTTTGGAGGACTCTTGCTCCATCCTGGAAACAGCTATCGGATCAGCAGTCAAATCATTTATCATCCCCGCCAGATTTTCCCCTGTCAAATCTCCGTTTAAGACCATTCTAGCAGCCCCCTTATCCACTAATACCCTTGCATTTATCTCTTGATGGTTGTCGGCTGCAAAACGATAAGGGATTAATATTGATGCTTTACCATAGAGTGTCAGCTCGGAAATAGTAGTAGCTCCCGCCCTGCATATAACAAGGTCGGCATCTCTATATACTGCTGCCATATCATCGATGAATCCCATTACCTCTGAAGTAAACCCTTTTTCTTTATACGTCTGACAAACCCATTGATAGTCGGCTTCTCCCGTCTGGTGTATGATATTTAAAGATTCCCTCACAGGCATAAGATAGTCCAGAGCATCCAGTATCTTTTCATTCAGCGAATGTGCTCCCTGGCTTCCACCCAAAATAAGAAGGGTAAACTTTCCTTTATGTTCTTTGCCCTTTAAGGAACCATCTATTAATTTCTTCCTTATGGGGTTGCCAGTGAATCGGGCTTTATTCATCGATGAAAGATACCTGGTCTCTGAAAATGAAATGAAGATACTGTTTACAAACCTGGCCAAAATCCTATTGGTAATTCCAGGGATGCTGTTCTGCTCACAGATTACCCTTTTAATTCTTCTTAATAAGGCTGCAAAGACCACTGGAGCCGAGGCATATCCCCCCATGCCAATAACCAACTCCGGATTATACGCTTTTATCAGAGCTATAGATTGATATATACTTTGGGGGATAAGAAACAGATTGCACACCTTTTCTTTGAAGGACTTTCCCTTTAGTCCTTTAATATCTATACTCCTAAGTTCAAAACCCTCCCTTGGGATTACCTTTGACTCTATCCCCCCTCTTGCCCCAACAAAGACACAGATACTTTCGGGGTCTCTTCTCTTAAACTCCTCTGCTAAAGCTATACCAGGGAAAAGATGACCGCCTGTACCTCCTCCGGCAATTAAAACCCTCATCGAATTATCCCTTTTGGCCAGTTGATGGTTTCCACTTTACAGGGTTCAGAAAAAGACATCCCTGACCCCTGACCCCTGTAAGCTCTACCCCTTCTTCATCTGTGAGGATATGTTTAGTAAGATTCCCAAACCTATTAGATTAATTACCAAGGATGATCCACCATAGCTAATGAAGGGAAGAGGAATTCCCTTTGTAGGAAGAAGTCCTAAAGTAACCCCCATGTGTACGGCTGCCTGTAACCCTATTAATACAGTTATGCCAAGAGCCAGATAAGTGCTGAACATATCTGAAGAGCGAATGGCTGTACTGATACCTCGGTAGACAAATATAAAAAAAGCAGCCAGGATCAGAAGTATCCCTACTAATCCCAATTCTTCACCAATGACGGAGAAGATAAAATCTGTATGAGGTTCCGGAAGGTAAAATAGCTTCTGTTTTCCCTCCCCTAATCCCCGTCCAAATACCCCCCCTGAACCAAAGGCATAAAAAGACTGGATAATCTGGAACCCTGAATCAGAAGGATCCACCCATGGATTTAGAAACGACAGGATTCTTTGACGACGATACGCTATATTTGCTATTAGAAAGTAAACGATAGGGGCAGCCGACAATAATATCAGGGAAAGATGAGACAATCGTACACCTGCGGCAAACAACAATGTAAACATAATAGCAGCGATACATATTGATGTCCCCATGTCGGGCTGTTTAATGATTAAACAGAGCATAATACCGGTAACAATAAGGTGGGGAAGAATCCCTACGGAAAATTTTTTGATATTCTTCTCCTTATTTGCCAGAGAGGAGGCCAGGTAGATTATCAGGGCAAGTTTGGCAAATTCAGAGGGCTGGATAGAAAAAGGTCCCATCTTCAACCACCTTGTTGATCCCCCAACCTTAACTCCGATTCCCGGTATTAACACCGCAATCAAAGAGAGTAAACTTATCCCCAGAATTAGATATGCTATCTTCCTGTAAAGTTGATGATCTATTCTTGCCACACCAATCATCATTAAAATACCAACTACTGCAAATAGAATCTGTTTTTTCAGGAAAAAGTATCCGTCATTAAACTTTCCTGATGCCATTATGGCACTAGAGCTATACACCATAACAATACCGGTCCCGACCAGCAATAAAGTGAAAAGGAG
>JBAZOX010000230.1:0-4215 GCA_041648535.1 Desulfobacteria bacterium
CGAAGTGTTGATTCAGTTCATGGCTTTCGATGGGGTATGAGCGCAGGTGGAAAAAACAAAAAACCGCCCCAGGGTGTAACTTAATTTTTCGAAAAAATTGTCTTGACAAATGGGTCCACCTTAATTCAAACACTATGGCGCGCTGCTTAATCATTTTGGAATCACCGAAACAAGTCTCGACACGCTTACAAAGCTGATCGGTCACGATATGCAAGTTAAAAATGCCTGGCAGTGGATTCAACTGCACTATTTTCTGACAGAAAATGAGATCGACTCGTCAATCAGCCTGCATGACATCCAGAGGTACTATAAACTCAAACAAAAAGATATTGAGCATCTCAATGATAATCGCCTAAAAAAGCTCAACAACCATCTGGGCGAAATGGCCAGAATAAAAGTATCCTACGAAGGAGGGAAAAGGTTCAGCATCAAAGAAGCTAAGGTGTTATTAAATAGTATTTCCTGCATTATTGCCGAGCCCAGCACGATATCAAAGCATTTTCCTATGGAAGAAGGTTTGATTGATGTACTGATTATTGATGAAGCCTCACAAGTATCTATTGCCGACTCCATCTCGCTCATTTTGCGCGCCAAGCAGGTTGTTATATTTGGTGATGAATATCAATACGGTGCCGTGAGTGCGACCAATGTCAGTTCCAAATATTCTGCCAGCTATTTCAGTGAGATTATCACAGCCTATGCCGATGATTACAGTACAGCGGTATCAGAAGCGGCCAAAAAGGAGCTTGTCTATGAGGTATCCAAGGAAGTGCCCGCTGATGAACAGGAAAGCGATATCTTGCTCAAACCGCAAGACGGCACTGTGCTTTGGCTCAAGACTTTCAATATTAGCACATCCACCCTTACTTTTGCCAAGGCCATAGCCAATTACACCACCGCGCTCAAAGAACACTTCCGCAGTTTTCCGGAGATTATTAGTTATTCAAATGATTTCTTTTACAAAGAAGCACAGATGGAGCTGGTCGTAAACCGTATCCGCACCAAGCCAATCGGTGAAGTGCTTCAATTTCTACCTGTAACAACACAGGGCAAGGCTGGACCTAATACGAATCTTGACGAAATAGAAGCTATTGCGATTGACATTCAAAAACGCCTGGATAACGGATTCAAAGGCACTATGGGTATCATCGCTTCATTCAAAGAACAGCAGGCCAGATTAGAACAGGCTCTGAACGAAAAGTTTAATATGGCGCAGCTGAGGCGCGATCACAAACTGGCGATCTGGTTTGTCGGCGATGTGCAGGGTGAAGAACGCGATATCGTGTACTACTCGATGGTGGAAGATAAAAGTCTGCAAAACGCCAATCTGGCCAGCATCTATCCTGTCATTGGAGGTACCGCAGACAGTATCAGAAAACTCAAAATGCAAAGGCTGAATGTTGGCTTTAGTCGTGCCAAGGATACGATGATTTTTGTGCATAGCCAGCCTATTGAGCAGTTTAGCAACACACGCCTGGGTGACGCACTCAAGCATTATCAAGTAACACTGGAGACAAACAAGAAGAACGATTTCTTTATAGAAGATGAATCAATTTTTGAATCCCCAATGGAGAAAAAATTATACACTCTTCTTTTGGAAACTAAATTTGTCAAAGACCACCGAGAACATATAAAAATAATTCCACAGTTCGATATCGGAAAATATATTGCCGCGGAGCACAAGGTATACATCCCCAAATACCGCACTGATTTTCTTTTGACCTATGCTGAAGGGGGCAAAGATCAGACGCTTATTTTAGAATATGATGGCGTGGAGTATCATTTCAAAAATCCGCAGGAGGTCAATAGCCTAAATTTTTCTCAAGCGTATCTGGACTATGATACCGCGCGTCAGTTGGAGCTGGAAAGCTACGGTTACCGATTCCTGCGGATCAACAAATTTAATTTACGACCGAAAACCCAAGGACAGACCGAAAAGGATGTATTAAATAATTTGTTGGAAAAATGTTTTGCTTCGTAATATCACACATTGTTATTCATTCGCGATAAAGGATGATCATGCGCAAGGTTGAGAATCAGAACAAGGAATTCAAGCAGGCTTGGAATGAAAACTGTTTGAAAACCATTTGCGCCTTTGCGAACACCGCAGGTGGAAAGCTGTATATTGGCATTGACGATGCGGGAAAAGCTGTGGGTGTGAAGGATGCGGCCAGATACCTGGACGATATCCCCAACAAAACAAAAGATATTTTAGGGATTACGCCGGAAGTTACGGTAAAAAAGGTAGCCGGCAAAGAAATTATTGAAGTATCGGTTGCCTACTCTTCCGCCCCGATTTCTTATCACGGCCGGTTTTACAGACGCAGCGGGAGTTCATCGGTAGAAATTAAGGGTCATGAGCTGGCGGAATTGTTGATCGAAAAATCCGGGCGTTCCTGGGACGGATTTATCGAAGAGGGCGCCACCCTGAAAGATATAGACACGGGCGCCATAAATAAATTCCGTAAACTCGCCGCCGAAAGAATTCCTTTCATTAAGGGAGAAAAAACCGCTCAGGAGGTTCTGCATAAATTAAACCTCATGGAAAACGACAAACTGCGGCGCGCTGCACTACTGCTTTTCGGCAAAAACCCCAAGAAATTTCACATGACCGCCTATATCAAGATCGGTAAATTTGCCAACGATATTGACCTCATCAGCACGGATGACATTGAAGGCAATCTCTTCCGGCAGGTGGACAAGGTAATGGAGATTTTAAGGATAAAATATCTACTCTCGAATATCTCTTATGAAGGCATTTACCGGAAAGACAACATGGAATATCCGGAAGATGCCTTGCGTGAAGCGATCATCAACGCGGTGATTCATCGTAGTTACATGGGCGCGCATACCCAGCTCAGGATATCCCCCGGTGGCTTGAATCTTTGGAATGCAGGCGGTTTGCCGCCCGGCATCGCTATAGACGATTTGAAGAAATGGCATTTGTCCAAACCTAGGAATGAATTTCTGGCGGACGTGTTTTTCAAGGGAGGAATGATTGAAGCATGGGGGCGCGGCACGATCAAGATTGTTGATGAATGTAAAAAGGCCGGGTTGCCCGAGCCGGAATTTCGCGAAGAGTTTAGAGGCTTTTCCGTATTTTTCCGTAAGGGAAAGTCGGGGGAAAGGGTCGTAGATAAGGTCGGAGTAAAGTTGGGTGAAAGGTTGGGTGAAAGGTTGGGTGAAACGGAAAAGAAGATTCTGGCGTTGATCGCGGGCGACAAGTTTATTGCCATACCGGTGATGGCCGAAAAATTAGGCATCAGCACAACGGCGGTGGAGAAGAATCTAAAAAAACTTAAAGAAAAAGGTGCAATCGCGCGCGTCGGTGCCGCCCGCGGCGGTGCATGGAGGGTTAATGGCAAAAATTAATCTCACACCAGAGGATAAAGCCAAGCTTATCGAAGCCATGAATAAGGGCACCGAACCGACACCGGACTTGTTGCCCAAACTTTTTCCGGGCACAGCGGAGAAGTTTGATGTGAAGGCGCTTGATAGAGCCAAGATTCCCACACTCGAATACGCCGGCAAGCGCTCCAAGGCGGCGATTCTGGCGGAAGCTGGGGCAGGCATTGGCGCAGCGCCACTTCAGACCGTGCGCTGTTTTGGTGAGGCGAAAAATGGTGAATGGAAAAATCTGATTGTTCAAGGTGACAATCTGCAATTCCTCAAAACCTGCTATAAAAATGTCGATCCGTTGATTAAAAACAAAGTCAAAGGGAAAGTGAAGCTCATCTATATTGATCCGCCGTTTGCGACCAAGAGTGATTTTGGGGGTAAAGAAGGAGAGCGCAGTTATAGCGATAAAGTTGACACAGCAGAGTTTATTGAAGCGCTACGTGAACGCTTGATATATCAACGTGAGTTATTGGACGATGATGGAAGTATTTATGTTCATTTAGATTATAGATTAGTGCATTATGTAAAAATATTGTTGGACGAGGTCTTTGACAAAGATAATTTTCGAGCCGAGTGTATATGGAAGAGTACGTCAGCGCACAGTAACGCAAAAAATATTGGAAATATTCATCAAAATATTCTCTACTACGCAAGAACAAATAATCCTATATGGAAAGAAGTCTTTGTTCCTTATAATATGGAATATGTTGAGAATTATTTTAGATATAAGGATGAAAAAGGGCGAAGATTTAAATCCGAAGACTTAACAGTGCCTTCTAGAACAGAAAAAAATGGGTTTGAATTTATGGGGATAAT
>JBAZOX010000231.1:0-4203 GCA_041648535.1 Desulfobacteria bacterium
TACGAAAAGACCACCAGAAGACAAAGGAGCTTGAGGAGACAAGGGAAAAAGCAGCAGGGTATCTGAAGGAAATGGAGAGGTTAAAGAGTGAGCTGGCATTGGCTAAAGGTGATACAAAAAAACAGGGACAATACAACGAAGCTGTAAAAGGACTAAGTGCAACGGATTGGTTTGAGAAGGGGTATGCCTATTACGAAGCAAAGGAATATCAGAATGCCTTATATGCCTTCAACAGGGTTATAGAACTGAACCCTAAATATGCAAATGCTTACTTTGGTCGTGGGCTTGTTAATTACAAATTAGACAACCTCAATCAGGCCATATCTGACTACACCAGGGTTATAGAACTAAACCCTAAACTTGCATTGCCTTACTTCGCTCGTGGGAATGCTTATTATGATTTAGGCAACTGCAACCAAGCTATAGCTGACTACACCAGGGTTATAGAACTAGACCCTAAGGATTCAAGTGCTTATTACATCGGTCGTGGGAATGCTTATGACAAATTAGGCAACCACAAACAGGCTATAGCTGAATACAACAGGGCTATAGAACTAGACCCTAAAGATGCAGATGCTTATTACAATCGTGGGCTTGCTTATGGCGAATTAGGCAACTACCAGCAGGCGATAGCTGACAGCACCAGGGCCATAAAACTAGACACTAAATATGCAGAGGCTTATGGCAATCGTGGGGTTGCTTATGGACAATTAGGCAACTATAATCAGGCCATAGCTGACTACACCAGGGCTATAGAACTGAACCCTAAAAAAGCAGCGGATTATTATAGGCGTGGGGTTGCTTATGGTAAATTAGGTAATTACCAGTATGCTATAGCTGACTTAACCAGAGCCATAGAACTAGACCCTAAACTTGCAGTGGCTTACTTCGGTCGTGGGATTGCTTATGGGAAATTAGGCAACCAGCAGCAAGCGTTTAGTGACTATAAAGTAGCCGCTAGATTAGGTTATAAAAGAGCCCAAGATTATTTACGAGAAAAAGGGATTGATTGGTATTGAATATGTTGGAATCCGTATATTATATGTTATGGTAATGAGGTGCTGAAAGTAAATGAGTCCAAAAGGCCAGTATGGACTTCCCATCAAATATTACCGGAACACTTATGGCCAAAATTGGAAGAAATAGTCCATGCCCATGTGGTAGTGGCAAAAAGTATAAAAAATGTTGCCAGCAGAAGAAGCCCCGGGAACAAGTTGTAATGGTTGGATTGCCTGAGCCTGTTCGGGGTTTTAACTACGATAAAGATAAAATGGAATTCATGGGATTGACCCCCGACGATCGAATAATTAAACCTGATGTAACATTTAGTCAAACCCATTACATTGGCAATTCAGGGAAGGAAAAAGTTATCAGCCGAGTACAAGGCAAGGTTATCCCAAATGAGGGCGATCTCATGAGACACTTGTCATCATCATTCGATTTTATCATAGCCGTCGATACAAATACAAAAGTCATTAAGTCTGAAGCTGTGTCAGCATCCGGAGTTCTCCATTGCGTTGTTCAAGTTACGCCAGATCCTACCAGATATAAGGTGATATTCACGTTGCATGGGGCGCTTTTGTTTCGAAACTGCCCAACCGATTTGCCCTCCGAAAAATTCGGATGGATGATGGTAATGCAGGCTATTAATCGCGAACCTCTAAATATGATGAAAAGATATGCATTGATAACTGATCACGATTTAGATAGCCACATATCATATAATAACAAAAAAACCCCTATTCTCAGGGATTTCTACCTGCCAGACAATTTTATTCTAATGTATGGGAGGGGGGATGGGCCAAAAGAAAACCTTTTGAATTATCTTGTTACGCAGTGTCACAAACAATCGGCAGATGTACTTAAAGCGATTGAGCAAGATGGATTTTACCAAGACTGTAAAAGAAAAATATATATCAATCAAATTCCTGTGCCCAATTCGGAAAGATACAGGGGCGGAAATTATCAATAAAAAGTATAAAAATACATTGAAACCATGGTAATTCGGGGGACAATACTTAATTCTTCAAAATAGTTTGTGTTTTTATATTTGTAAGTGTAATAATATCATCAAGTTAGCCTAACCAGTCACTACCTGACCGCCAACAGCTCGGCGATTTTTGAAATGCCCTGCCCCGCATTAAAGCAGGTAGTTTTTCAAGGTTCAGTGCCCCTCAGTGTTTGCGACAGATGAGCTTATCATTAAGGGATAAACATAAGGGATAAACATAAGGATATAAATATGCTATAAAATCCTTAAAATAAGGAGAATAAAAATGCGCATAGTCGATATTCATGAAATTGACAGTCTGAGTACCTCAGAAAAGATCTTATTGGTTGAGGATATTTGGGACAGAATTACTGTTGATGAATCAAGCGTCCCTGTTCCCCAGAGCCACAAGGAAGAATTGGATAGAAGACTTAGACGTTACAAATCTCACCCAGGCAATCTTTTATCTCTTGAAGACCTCCAGGGAAGAATAGAGCAAAGGAAATGACATACTCTCTACGATTCCTTCCCGAAGTCGAGGAAGATGTAATTGGTGGCTATTCATGGTACGAGGAGAAGGCCAGTGGACTTGGAGAGGAATTCCTTCGCATGTTCTATGCCTGCGCCAATGAA
Organism: Desulfobacteria bacterium; assembly: GCA_041648535.1. Lineage (GTDB taxonomy): Bacteria > Desulfobacterota > UBA8473 > UBA8473 > UBA8473 > UBA8473. The sequence continues at coordinate 2,624 of JBAZOX010000231.1, forward strand.
CTTCCCCGTAATGCATTGCTTTACCAAAAGGTGTATGGTGATTTCCGGCGGCGTCTTCTCAGACGATTCCCATACGGGATCTATTTTCAAATAGAAGAAAACGAAATAATTGTTTTTGGACTCTTCCATTGTGCCCGTGATCCTCGAGCTATCAGATTGAAACTTTCGGATAGATATATAAAAACCCCCTAAAAAAGTAACCGTGGTCTTTCTCCCCTAAACTTAGAAAGAGGATCCACATTCTGAGGTATCCCCCTTTATCTTTTCAATTGCATGGGGTATAGAAGGCAAAATAGCATTGAGGTTTTCTGATACAGCTTTAGGGCTTCCGGGAAGATTAACGATAAGAGTCATCTTCCGAATCCCCACTACAGCCCTGGATATCATAGCATGGGGCGTTTTCTTGAGCCCCTGAAGCCTCATGGCTTCAGCCATTCCAGGGATTTCCTTCTCTATTATACTCAATGTAGCATCAGGGGTTACATCCCTGGGGGCTACACCGGTACCGCCGGTGGTAATAATCAGGTCTAACTTCTTATTGTCTACATAATCTATTAATCTGTTAACTATAATATCTTTCTCATCCGGGATTGTTTCATGGGCATCTACCCTTGCAGGCAGCTCTTTTACCAACCTTTCTATCTCCAAACCACTCTCGTCTTCCCTTTCCCCCCTTGCTCCCCTGTCGCTAATTGTAAGAATTCCAACGGTTATCATCCAGACTCTCCGAATATTTATTGAAGATAAATATTCACAACTACCTGTACAAGCCCTATCATAAACCCTAACACGCCACCCAAGCTTACAATATATGTAAGATGCTTTTTGGTCACACCTTGAATTGCCTCTTCCAGTTCCTCTATAGGGAAGCTGCTCACTTTGTCTTCAACAATCTGTTTGAAATTTATAATATTCAGAAAATTAAACAACTCGTCCTTTACAAGCTCAGAAATCTTTGGCGCAAAAAACTTTTTTACCTGATTCATAGCCGTCTCCGGGATCAAAAAGGCCAGTTTCCCCATATTTTTTTCCACCGCTTTATCCATCAGCTCTTTAATCTTCCCATTAATCTCCTCCTTGGTTATTCTGCTATCAATCTCTTCTGGATTTATAAGCTTCTCCTCAATGAGCGTTCCAAGGCTTTTCGCTATCAGGATTTGATCTCGGGGTATCAGACCAGGGGTAAATGGAACACGGAGGCCAAAAACCCTTTTTTCCTTTTTGGGATTAAAGAGCATCCATATAGCCACTTTATTTGTAAACCAACCGATAATAGCCCCAATAACCGGTGGCAAAAGGTATAGTGAAAAGTTTATCATTTGTTACTCTCTATTTAACCTGCTTTTTCAACAACCTCTTGTTTCCTCTCCACAAATATATCAGCATAAACACAGACATAATCCCTAAGATAATTCCAATAAACTGGGATGCGGACAGGGTTCCTTCAAACAAGAACCCTCTATCGTCACCCCTAAAGATCTCAATGATAGAGCGTGTGATAGAATAGAGTAAAACATACAACCATATAAGCAAGCCATCAAATTTCTTAAACCTCTTTACCACCGTTAGGATAAGGAATA
>JBAZOX010000232.1:0-4201 GCA_041648535.1 Desulfobacteria bacterium
CCCTGTGGCGAGTATTCGCCTGAACCCTTTACAAACATTCGAGCCGTTTTATGCTCTTTCAACGCTGTTGTAACCTTATCCTCTTGTTCAGGTGTGAAAACCACTGTAACTGCGGTGCCTTCACCTGACCAGAGATGGAACTGACCCTTCTTGACATCCGCCTCAAATACTTCTCCGCCAATTTCAACACGATCTCTATGCGGTGTTTCCACGTATTTTTCCAGTTTTTGTTTATGCACTAAGGTCAAACGAGCAGGATTCTTGTCCGGTACATGCAGCTCCACTGCTTCATCATCAGCAAGGTTCTGGCCCCACTTGGCATACTCCGGCAGCAATGTTCTAGGAAATCTTTCAGGTAACTGAGAGTCTGACCCTACCGCCTCAAACACCTCATGAGCCAATTTAACAGCCTCATTGATCTCGACGGGTTCCGGTTCCCATAAGCGCATTTGGTCTTGTTCTTCTATGAACACCTCAAGAGGTGCTGTTGCGCTCCCATCCTCAATCCTTCTCAAACACAAACGTACCCTCTCCTCAAAATGGGATGGCAGTCGTTCACGGTCAGGATTCGCGGCTCGCCAGAGAGTTTTGGCTGTTTCTGCAACCATCTTCTGAAATTGGCTCAATTCGCTCAGAGCTCGCAAATCCAGGGCGTGATCACGAAACCTTTCACCTTTAAAGGTCAGCCTTACCACCTCTTTCCATTTGCCAGCCATTATTGCACCTCCATAATCTTTAGTGATTCTATTCCCCGGTCATCTACAATCTTAACTGCAATACGCCGGTTGTCGCCTATCTCAAACGGAAGAGATACGGTTCCCCGATATGCTTCAATAAGATCCTCGTCTATCTCTGCCTTGAGATTCTTTGCCAGGCGTGACCAGCCGTCCTTTTGTCCTGACATGGGGAAAAATACCTGCCTTGGTAAAAGGCTCCTCCCGTCATAATCGGTATCGAGCATCCACATGGAGATATTTTCCGTGCCGCCGGATTCAACGATACCGGTCTTGGTATTATAATAGTCAAAACCCAGTATCTCCACACGGTATTTGCCCTTGTCATCTCCCTTCTTTATTTCTTCCAACCTTACATCGGGCTGACCCATGAGCCAGAAACTCTCGTTGCTAGTCCTTTTCTTCTTCAGGTCTTCCGTCTGCAGGTCAGCATTCATCTTCACCTTCAACAGGGTTACGCCGGGCCAGTCAGTCTCATCAATATCCCTGGCAGCCTCCGGGTCAAACTCGAAGGAGGCAAAGACGATGATTTTAGGTTTGGGTACCAGTTTCTGTGCCTCCTCGATAGCCAGTGCCACTTGCCGCTGTTCCAGTGGAGCATGTTCCGGGCCAAAGGAAATAACCACCCTTTGAGGCTCTCCATAGGTTGCCGGTAACTCACGGACTGAATCTGCGCCCCTTTCATTGGGCTTGGTTTCTGCCTCGGCATGGAGCCAGCGCGTCCCGGGCAAAGGCTCCACCCTGGAAAAGAGGATAAACTGGCCGCTCTTGCCTCGAATGCCGGTCTTAAGCAGCTCATCCAGCCACTGGGCATGGCGGAGGGTTTCACCGCTTCGGGCAACAGAATAGTCAGCAGGGAGAGTCGATTCCCCATATGCACTTATATCATCCAACGGCCTCACCACTGGCGCAGGCACTGCCTCCACGGTAAATGGGCCGGTAACCCGCGCTCTGGATTTGTCTATAAAAGGCTGGTCATACAGGGTTTCCTGTGTGGCCGGTTCATTATTGGCAATGGATTTCAGGGTGATGTGGGGTACTGTCTTGTATTTGAAGCCGCTCCCCACGCCTTCTTCGAGATAGGCCAGCTCATAGTAATCATACAGTGCGGTCATCAGCCGTTGTTTGGCTAAGGTAAGAGCGACTCGTGATGTATCGCAGGTAATCCAGCGCCTGCCCCAATGCTCGGCAACATAGGCGGTAGTCCCTGAGCCACAGGTGGGGTCGAAGACCAGGTCGCCGGGGTCGGTGGTCATGAGGAGGCAGCGTTGGATAGCTAATAACGCTGTCTGCACGACATATACTTTGTCGCCACCTAATGAGCTTCCAGTATCCGTCCATAGATTGTGTATTGGCAACATAGGATAATCGTCCAAATATCTGACGTAATTCAATCTTTGTCCTGATATTTGCAATCGATTCGACTTCTTTAAGTTATCTAATCCCTCTCTTGAAGTAGTCCAGTGTCGATTACTAGGCGGAACAAATCTTTGTCCCTCAAATTCATATTCAAACCAACCGCTTTCAGTGTAACCCTGCGATGCAAGGTCGCTCAGCCTGTAAACTCTCGCCCCCTTGGGAATTTTATTCGGATCACTTCTTTCTTCATCACTTAATCTTCGTCGTTGTCCATCGAACAACTCAATAAACTGATAAGACTTTAAGGCATCTTGTCCCGTTTCCTTTTCTAAAAACAGTTGCCTATATTTTATCTTACCCTTTTCTTTGCAATACCAAAGTAGATAGTCCGATATTGATGGAATAAGAATTGAACTTTGCCCACTGGTTTTTGAAAAACTGATCAAACTTACAAAATTTTCGGGCTTGAAAACATCATCCATCAAATTTCGCACCAGATGCACATTCTCATCACTTATCTGAACAAAGACGCTTCCGCTTTCGGTGAGCAGTTCCCGCGCCAAGAGCAGCCGGTCCCGAAGGTAAGTCAAGTAAGAGTGAATCTCCAGTTCCCATGTATCCCGAAACGCCTTGATCATCTCCGGCTCGGCGGTCAAATCCTCGTCGTTGCCGTCCTTTACATCCCGCTTGTTCACAAAGGGCTGGAAGTTGGAGCCGTATTTGATGCCGTAGGGAGGGTCAATATAAATCATCTGCACCTTGCCGGCCATGCCCTCCTTTTCCAGAAGGGAATTCATCACCAGCAGGCTGTCCCCAGCCACGAGTCGGTTTGACCAGTTATGACGGTGCTTGTAGAATTCGATGGCCTCTCTTAAGGGAGGATTCTCCTCGGGAGCAGCAAAGAGTGAAAGCTGTTCCTGTTTTTGTCCATTTCTTTTGCGCACCGCCTCGATGATTGTACGGGGGTCAATGCGCTCATGGACATGAAGGGACACGGTCGGAACTTCAAAAGAGGTATGCTCTGCCTTGCCCGCCCATTGCAGGCACGGGTCAATGTGCGGGTCATAAGCGTATGTCTTCTTGCCGGCATCTTTATCCGTATCAGGGGTGACAAGACCTACAGGCGGATTGTTGACCCGCTTCTTTCCCTTGTGGTCGTACTGCTCAATCGGTTTCTTCTTTCCTGCCATCCGATTCACCTCCCCTAATGAATTTTTAGGGTGTAACTGCCATTAATATCCTGTGCTTCAACGACTGCTGGTTTGGCACCAAAAATTCATATAGTTGTCGCAATCTGAAATATCCACTGTCAATCGCTTGCCATACCTATTGTACTTGCAAAAAAAGGATGCGGGTTATCCAATTCCCAGTGTATATTGCTGTCCATACTAATGCCTCCGTTAATAATATCACTGTCCAAGATAGGATATGTAATTGCAAATTTTCTTCAATACATTCTAGAACTACCAAGGTTTGCTCAATATTAACAAGGAGGAATCAGCCTTTACCTAAACAAGACTCTTTCCAACAACAACCTTTTATTTTTTCAATTAAGTTATCAACATACGGGCTTATTTTTTCAGGAAATTTCGAAGTCAATTCCTCCGCAAAATACCTTCCAGTTAGGGGTTTACTTTTAGTCCCATAAAGTTTATAAGCCCCTTCCTTAATCTCCTCATAATTTTCCAAAGTCATATGGAAAACGTCCTCAAAATTTTTCCCCCAAACCGCATACTTCTCTTTTACTGAAGTTTCTGGAAAGAAGAAATCACCGTCCTCATCAGCCTGTTCGCCGATAAACTCTAAGAGTTCTTTATTCCTTCGAGATTTGTTTTTGGCGTCATCTTTTTCTTTGCCCGTCAATTTATCAAGACTAATGTTTGGCTTATCACCATCAAAGATTATATAACAGGGTATATGGAATTCATTGAACATGACATAGAGATAGGTGATATTGTCAGATGAGCCAGTCGAAATTATTGAAATACGTTCATTGTCTAGGTCAAAATCTTGATGGACTCGTAAAAAGTCAGGCATCCCTTATGCAGCCATTATGAGCGGATGCCTATAACGACGGTCAAATAGGGTGAAAATTTTTCTCAGTTGGT
>JBAZOX010000233.1:0-4179 GCA_041648535.1 Desulfobacteria bacterium
ATAATCATTGACTGCTCTGCCGTTGGAGAAAATAAGTATCACAATTTAACTGAACTTACCTCGGAGATTGTAAATAAAGGCAGCAAAATAGCGATCGCAAAAGATACTTTTGTCTGGCATTTAAATCCGGGGCTGAAGAGGAAAATCAATAAGATCAGATTTAAAAATCCTGAAGCAAAGCTTCTGAGTGTAGTGATCCCCTCATATAATAACAAGGAGAAGCTGCTTAAATGCCTGGAATCTCTCTTTAACCAAAAAGGTGCCGACTATAAAAAGATTGAGATTATCGTCGTGGATGATGGCTCTGAAGACGGAACGGTTGAAGCTCTTGATAAAATAAAAGCTCCCTGTAAATTCAGGTATTATAGCCAGTCAAATAAGGGGCGGGCAGCGGCCAGAAATCGGGGAATAGTAGAGGCAGTTGGCAGATTTATTCTCCTGACATCTCCGTATGTGATTGCGGATGAAAACCTGATAAGTGAACATTTGAAAACACACGAGAAGTATAGCGAAGAGGATATTGCGGTATTGGGTCACATATCAGCTTCTCCCCCGGAAGGAATAGGGGAAAACACCCCATTTATGAAGTTTTTGTTAAAAAGTCCCTTGATTCAATATGGTTATGAGTTTGCATTTGATTACAATGACATCGAATCTTCTGAGAATGTGTACTATAAACATCTTTATACACCCAATCTTTCATTGAAAAGAGATATCTTTAAGAATGTAGGGCTGTTTGAAGAAGGCCTTCAGCATGGTGTTCAAGATTTAGAATTTGGTTTTAGGGTTTCGCTAAATAAATATCGCATAGTTTATAACCGTGATGCAGTTGTTGATCTTTACCGCCGGATAGATTTAAAAGGATTCCTCGAAAGACAGATCTCGGTTGGAAGGCAGCAGGCTATTCTGGCTCAAATACATCCAGGCATATTTGATGTTAATCCCATTAAAATGAGCTGTGTGCGCCATCTGTTAGGGAAGGAAAGATTGGTTGAGCGTGCCGAGGAACTTGTCAACGAGCTTGAAAAGATGCATGAAGATATACGGAACAATTATAAGTTTCCCGGTTCGTCTCTCTTGGAAAGGTGTTACATCATTCTGTCAGATTATTATTACGCTATGGGGGTAAATGAGGTGCTGAAAGAACACGAAGGAGATGACTGGCTGAATATCTATATTGATGGAATAGATGTAGAGTTACAGCATTTAAAGAGTGAAAACCGGGCATACGAGCTATTGATGGAGAGTTATTGCAGGGCAGGCAAGGGTGATTTTCCGGCATTTCTTGATGGTGTTGAGCAGGCAGCTCAACTTGTCCCTATGCATGCCAGCCCCTATTATGCACTGGGAAGTTTCTATTTAAATCTTGAAAAGCATAAACCTGCAGAAGAGGTATTCGGAAAAGGACTGGAGAAAAGGAAATTATATAATTCTCTCTCCGGTCTTCCCGTAGAAGATGAAGCCCTTTACTATATGTGGCTTGCCATGGCCTGCATCCCCCAGGGGAAATATAAAAAGGCTGCCCAAGTTCTAGAGGAATTAATAGCGGAAAGATTGCCTATCTCGGTAGAGCAGGGATCTTTTATCTATAAGTGTTTAAGCTTGTCTTATAAGGCATTGGATGAAGAAAGAAAGGCCATCTTTTGTAAAGAGGAGTCTGATAGGCTTAAAGAAGAACTAAAGACAGCAGTTTAGGGTATTTATGGTTACTACTTTTAATGAGAATATCTCTTTGATAGAAGCCAAAAACGGCAATCTCTCCCTGAGGGTTACTTGTGATGACGGCTCTTTAAAGACCCTGCACAGCATTTATGATCCGGAAGGAGAGGCAAAGGCTATTGTTGATGCGTTTAAGTTTGACGGCAGAGGGCTTTTGGTGGTTTTAGGATTGGGCATTGGTTACCATGTGTTTGAGCTTATAAAAAGGTTTCCTGATGCAGAGGTTGTGGTAGTTGAGGCAATACCTGAAATATACGAACTGGCAAAAAGGCATGGAAAGGTCTCCGAGCTTGAGGATAAAATCAAACTCATCGTCGGTCTTCCTGCCGATGAGGCGATCAAGGAGATTACCAGGGAGCAGATGAATGCCGGAATGGCGCCCCTAACAGTCTTTCCTCTGTCTTCGGCTATCTCTGCCTTTCCCGGCCATTACCACCCTCTCCTTAAGACGCTGAAGAATACCACATCCGTAAGACTCTGGGATAGGCTAAAATATCCTAAATTCAAAAATGGTCTCCTCAATGTCGCACTTATTGACTTTGGCTATTTCCTGACCCATGAGGTGGAAAAGACGATTAAACGTCTTGGCCACAAGGTGGTGAAGGTCCCGATAAGAAAAGGAGAGGATGGTGAGGTTACCATTGCAAGGTTGGTGGAGAATATCCTCAAGTTTAAACCTGACTTCTTCCTCACCATAAACCACCTGGGTTTTGATGAGGCAGGGGAATTAACCTCATTCTTTAAAACAATAGAGATGCCTGCTGCATCCTGGTATGTTGATAGTCCTAACATTATTGTTAAAGCATTTAACAGAAATGTTTCTCCCCATGTTTCTATATTCTTATGGGACAAAGGCTATATAGAGGATATGGAGGCAATGGGTTTTGAGGAGGTGGCATATTTACCTCTTGCTACCGACGAAGATGTTTTCAGACCAATCAGATTAAGTCCACTGAATATAAAAAGATACGGCACTGATGTGGGCTTTGTCGGCAACTCCATGGTAGACTCGGTTGTGGAGAAATTTAAAAAGGTTCCCGAAGAACTTCATCCCTTTCTTGAAAGGATGGCAGAACTATTGAGTTCATCGAGGATGCCCTTTGATGAGTTGCTGAAGACTATAGATGAGGATGATTCAGAAAAGATTAAATCTCTCACGCCACTATTAAGACTTTTTCTAGAGGCTGCTGTCCTCTGGAGGGCAACATTGCTTTATCGCCTTTCGTGTATCGAGACGCTTAAGGATTTTAATCCCTGTATCCATGGAGATAAAGACTGGAAGAAACTATTAGGCAATGGGTATAGGCTTGGGCATTCACTGAACTACTATAGGGAACTTCCTGTCTTTTATAATGCCTGTAAGGTAAACTTCAATGCAACAAGCCTTCAGATGGAACAGGCTGTTAATCAGAGGGTCTTTGACGTTCCGGCATGCGGCGGTTTTCTCCTGACTGACCATCAGGGAGCAATTGAAGAACTCTTTGATGTAGGAAAAGAGGTTGTGACTTATAAGGACAAAGATGAGATACCTGAATTGGTGAGATTTTACCTGAATAATCCCGAAGCGCGTAAGGCGATAGCCATGAGAGGAAGGGATAGGGCGCTAAAGGAACATACCTATAAACACAGATTAACCACCATGATACAGGTTATGAAGGATAGATACAGTTAAGCCTTCTTCGTCAGTAACTATTCAGGTATATAGGCTGAAGGCTGTTAGTCACTGCGCATTGACCTAATTAGGTTGTTTAGGCTGAAGGCTGTTAGGCTACAGTCTACAGGCTATCCACCTGAGCAGTTACCTTTGTCATTGAATATATAAAGGCAAGTATCTCTGCAACTGCTCTGTATAGCTCAGGAGGTATCTCCTGATAGAGGTCAAGGGTTGAAAGCACTTCGACAAGCTGTTGATCTTCCTTTAGGGGAATATTGTGCTCTCTGGCTATCTGCAATATCTTTTCTGCTATAGCGCCGCTTCCTTTTGCTACAATCTTCGGCGCAGCATCCTTGTCAGGTTTATACATTAAAGCCGCTGCTTTTTTACGACTTTCCATTATGTCTTTATACCCTAATATTTATTATCTGTTCGAAGGATTCAAGTTTTTCCAATTGTTCTAAAGAACTACCTTTGTCCAAAAAATTGATTGCTTTGAGATTTAAGCCACCTTCGTTGAATCTATCCTTAAGTTCTCCCATATGCGAACGGAGAATTGATTGAAATTTATCGTTTTCAAGTCTGAAAGATACAAAAAATTCTTTGTTAAGCATTAAAACTATGATGGTAAGTTTTCCAAGGCTTTTTAGATCAAGATTTATTCTGCAGGAATATGGGGTACAGTTTCCCCCATCTTTATCCCCTTTTTTAAAGGCTATTTCGCCATCTTTTAACTCCTTCCAGCCAAAGGGTAGAAATACTTGAAAAAAGTCTGTTGATTCAAGTTGTTCCTGGAACATACTCTG
>JBAZOX010000234.1:0-4146 GCA_041648535.1 Desulfobacteria bacterium
AACCAATATCTTCTTAATCTCTACCATTTTAACACCTCCGTTTTATTTTGTGGTCTGGACAATGACCACTTCTCCTCATATTCAAACACATTATATCGAGGGTTTTGAAGGAGTCCCCCTTCAAAACCCTCGCACCTTTATCTACTGTATGATGCCCTCCTTTACGGCATTTTCACCGGCGATACGTCCAAAGGCAATACATTCGGCGAGATTGCTTCCCGCGGAGGGGTAAAGCATACCGTAGATGGAGCCGAATTCTCCAGCGGCGTATAAACGTGGGATTGGATCACCATTCACATTTAATACTTGCGCCCGGTGATTGCGCCTCGGCCCCCCCTGGGTATTGGGGCCCCCTGGAAGGAGTTTTACGCCATAGAAAGGTGGCTTGCTTAGAGGTACCAGGTCTTGCTGTTGGCGGTCGAACTCAGGATCACTTCCCTGGGCGCAGTAGCGCTCATAGCCCCTCGCTGTTTGTTCAAGATTGTCGGGGTCCACCCCTATTTTATGAGCAAGCTCTCTTATGGAACCGGCCTGGATTATCCACCCTTGCTCTAACTCCGTGCTATTGTCCTTACTCCATCGGTATAGTCTTACCGGCCCGCTGGCACCTGTAATTTGTAACGCCAAAGGACCCGAATCCATTCGATTCTGGTCAAAAATCCAGAAGCATGGCACCCTGGGATAGATAAGACGCTGGCTATCAAAAAGTGTTAGTTCGTAGTACAGGGTATGATATTTAAAGTTCTCGTTAGTGAACCTTTTACCGTTACGATCCACAAAGAAGAAGCCGCAGGGTTTCGATGGGGCTTTCCCCATCACCTTGTGCAATACAGAGTTGCAGCCGCGATGGTCAAAATCAAAAGCAATTGGGAAGTCGGGGAACTTACCGACCAGCCTGGCAGAACAGCAGTTCATATGCCACAGATCGGCGCCGATTTCCATCACCATGCGATGTCCATCCCCTGTATTAGCCGGTGATCCATAAAAGTGGGTAGGGTAAACCTTAAGGTAATTGAGTTTCATCTCCTCGTTAAACTCAAAGCCGCCACAGGTCATTATCACTGCCCGGCGTGCCCGTATGTTCACTCTATGTCTGCGTTCTTCTTCGCCTGTTTCCACTCTGACTCCTACAACTTCTCCTTTCAGGCTGGTAATAAGTCTGATCGCAGGGCTATCGTACATTACTCTAATTCCACGACGGGCAACCTGCCTTTCAAGGAACCTCGCAAACCCTGTTCCAAATCCTGGATACCTATAGATGTCCATGCATTCAGCGCCTTCAACTTGGTGCTCCCCGAAAGGGCCGATGAATCTGGGGTTGCCACCCAGATTTTCAATCCATTCCCTGTTTTGTGATGCATATTCAGCCCAGACCTTTATCACGTCAGCATCAGTCCAGCTGACATCACGTTCTATCTGGCAAAGGGATTGAAGATACTTGATTCCTTTTTCAACATTGTTTACATTGACAAATATGCCGCCGGACATCTTGGTGTTTGTGCAGTGGGTGTCTTCAGGCTGTTTTTCCACGAGGAGAACCTCTGCCCCTTCGTCATGAGCGGTAATGGCAGCCACCGCTCCGGCGCCTCCGTAACCCACAATCACTACATCAGCCTCTTTGTCCCAATCTTCCTTTTCAGTCAGCATTGCATCTCCTTTTGCCGTAATCTCCAATCCTTTTGAGACTGATGGAAAAATCATCTTTCTCTCTTCCAAAATGTATCTTTTGCAAACTCCTAATTGGTTCACACTGAAAAATTCCCTTTTCCGCTCTCTGGTTCAGGTTTTTTGAGTATCTATATACTTATGGCAAGTTCAGCCCCTTCTCTTATGGCCCACATAACATCCCTCGGCTCTACACAATCTCCGATTTCATAGACCTCCGGCACCAAGCCTTTCAATTTTGTGCTCAACTCTTTCTCCGGTTTAACACCCACAGCCAGTACCACTGAATCAGCCTCTAAAAATACAAGATCGTTATTGAAAATAACATAAATCCCACCAGGCCTTATTTCAACAACCGGACAGCTTTGGTAGATAAAAACCCCTCTTTTAATTAATCGATTACGTAGCGTAAGGTAAATGTTCCGCTCTATATCTCTACCCAGAGACCTCCGAGCAACAAGGCTTACCTTTTTCCCTTCTCCTGCAAGTTGGTCCGCAATCTCCATACCCAAGTATCGGCCGCCAATTACGACTACCTGTTCACCGGTCATTACTTTACCTAGAATCAAATCATTGGCTTGAACCACATTCTTATTATCTATACCCTTTATATCCAAAATGGCAGGGCTCGCCCCCGTTGCAATAACTACTATGTTCGGCTTTTCGCGTTTAACCAGCCCAGGAGTTACTCTCGTTCCAAGGTGAACTTTTACGCCGGCTTTATCCAAACCCCTTTTCAAATAGTAAAGCAACTTGGGATAATCGTGCTTTTTTTGTGCCTGCTGGGACGCCACGTACCACTGCCCTCCCAATTCTTTGTCCTGTTCATAAAGTGTAACTCGATGTCCCTTTTCTTGAAGAGTCCGTGCCGCCTCCATGCCGGCAGGACCACCACCAACTACCATTATCTTTTTAGGCAATGAGGTAGGCACAATGACAAATTCTTTTTCCCGCATAAGGGCTGGGTTAACAGAGCAATGAAGTCCTTCTCTCAAGATATTGGGATGATCCTTGAAATTGAAGCAATTCAAACAATAAATACAAGCACGAATATCATCAAAACGCCCTTCTTTGGCCTTATTGGACCATTCCGGGTCTGCCAACAATGCCCTCCCTAACGCAACGAAATCCGCTTTACCTTGAGCCAATACTTCCTCGGCAAACGTAGGATCGACAATCTTTCCTACAGCAATCACTGGTACCTTAACAGCCTTTTTTATGGCTTCCGCCAGATGTACCAGTGGTCCCTGTTGAAAGAGAAAACTGGGGTATTGCCAATCAATAGAACCCTGTTCGCTGGCAGATACGTCCAGGGCATCGGCACCAGCTTCAACGAAAAGAGGCGCTTGTCGGGTAGAATCGTCTATATTGATACCTCCGGGCATAAAATCGCTTCCGCTAAATCTAAAAATAACGGGAAAGTCTATGCCCACTTTCTGTTTCACGGCGTCAATGATCTCGCAGGCAAAAAGGGCCCTCTTTTCTACGCTCCCTCCGTATTCATCGGTTCTTTGGTTGGCCAATGGAGAGAGGAACTGACTTATGAGATACCCGTGACCACCGTGGATCTCTACCGCATCAAACCCAGCATCCTTAACCCTTCTCGCTGCTTCCGCAAAAGCTTTGATAATACGCTTTATGTCCTCCCTGGTGGCTTCTTCAGGCGGAATGTTTCCCCGTACCCAGATGGAGAGATCCTGTTCTTCTTTCGCCCCGGGAATCTCCAACACCCTGAGCAGTCTAGGAATAGGTGATGGGCCGAGAATCCTCAATTCCTCTGGACGGTCTACCATGTGTTGATAATCGGTCAGTAACCTTCCGTGATGGACAAGCTGAAAGGCTGCCATAGACCCATTTTCATGAATGGCATCCGCCACCCGCCGCAGACCGGGGATAAATTTGTCATCATAGATCGACGGTCGATGGGGAGCGCGGCTTTCTCTCATAATAATGCTGGACTGACAAATAATAAACCCCACTCCACCTTTAGCCCGCTCAGCATAGTAGATTACTGTCCTATCAGTAATTTCTCCCTCCGGGCCATGGGCAACAGTACCCATGGGCGACATGACAATACGATTCTTTACCTTCATCTTACCGATATTCCCAGGTCGGAACAGATTTATCAATTTCGATCTATACATCTTTCCCCCGTTAGAAAGCCCCGCTGCTTGCAGCAGAGATGAAGATAATTTCCTATTTATATTTCGCTTTTCCCTTTTAACCGGTTCAGGGGGGTACCCTCATGTTCCAGCATCAAAATGACCTCTAACATAGTCCACTATATCTGAAATCTTTGTTCCGGGAGTGAATATCCCTTCTATTCCAATCCCTTTTAGTTTGGGTACGATTGGGGGGGGGATGATCCCGCCAACAATGATCTGGATATCCCGGATTGATCTCTCCTTGAGCAACTCTACCAATCTCGGCACAAGAATTTCAGGAGCACCATCCATAATTCGGTAGCCTATAAAGTCCACA
>JBAZOX010000235.1:0-4121 GCA_041648535.1 Desulfobacteria bacterium
TTTCCTTAAATCAGCTTCTATTAAAAGTACTTTCTGGCCTGTCTGAGCCATAACAATAGCCAGATTAATCACAGTAGTAGTCTTCCCTTCAAAGGGGGAAGAACTGGTATATAGTATTGTTTTAATATCCTTTTCCATGCTCATAAAATGGACATTAGTCCTTAATTTCTTATAACTTTCAGCCAGTGTCGAGTTGGGAGCAAAGTGAGTAATTAAACGTGCATTCCTGCGGATAATTTCTTCATCAGTGTTTTCAGGATATCCCTCCGACAGCATAATACTCTTTATGTCTTCGTCTCCAACATGGGGTATTACACCCAGCACAGGCACTCCAAGGAATTTCTCTACATCCTCTATAGTACCTATGGAGGTGTCGAGGGTTTCAAATACGAATGCCATTATTAAACCAATTATTAGTCCGATAATAACACCTATAAAGGAGGTTGTGTAAACATGGGGTGGATTGACAGGGTTTGTCGGTTCTACAGCCGGCTTTACTATACTCACCTCCTCTACCTTCTCAGCCTCTTTTATCAAAGCCTCCTGATATTTGGATTCTAAAAGAGAAAAGGTCTGGGACTTGACTGTTAAATCATGCTCCAGCCTGGCAAGCATTAATCCCTTTTCCGGAAGGGCTCTGAATTTACTGCGAAGTCGATCAAGATCCCCTGCCAGATTGCTCTTACGCCCTTCAAAGGTTTTCTTTTGATCTGAAAGTTCAGCGATCATATTTTGAATTGTCTCGCTAATTTTGGTTTTTACTTCCTTTAGCCTGGGATGGTTTTTAGTAAAGTTAAGCAAGAGGGTGTCTCTTTCCAAAGTAAGATCCACAAGTTGGCTGTTTAAACGGGCAAATATAGGCCCCACTTTGTCCGCATATATGCCTTTTATGTCTTTGTCCGGTATTGCCTCTTCCTTCTTAAGGCGTTTCAAGATTGAGTTAATTTCTTCAATGGTCCGCTTTAGGCCTTCATGTTCCGTCTCTATGCTGGTTAATTGATTTAAAGTAATTCCGGTTTCACTGTCGATCGAGATAAATTTATTTTCTTCTCTATATTCTTTTACTTTTTCCTCTGCCTCTTTAAGGTTTTCCTTCGCCAATCCTAATTGCTGCTCTATAAAAACCCTTCCTTCAACAATACGCTTGTTCCTTTCCTTGGTATTCTGATCTCTGTAGACTTCCGCAACAGTATTGGCCAGTTTTTGAGCTAGTTTAGGGTCTTTTGAAGTTGCTATAATATTAACTAAGTTTGTAAACCCTTCCCGCTTGGTCTCTACCTGATCTTTAAGTTTTAAAACAACGTTAAGGTATTTAGTGTTCCTGCGAATTTCATCGGAAGTCAGGTTACTATCTAAAAAACCCAGTTTTTTAGCTACTTCCTCTATTACAGGGTAACTTTTTATGATTATTGCCTGGGTTTCTAAATTATCCGCCGAGCTCCATGACAGAGTCTCAACGTACAAGCCGGTGAGGGTTGAACTTCGCTCTATCTTTACGCTTGAAGAAGCCTCATATGAAGGAACAGGGGTTTGAAGAACAGCAAAAAAGGTGCTAAAAACTCCCATGAGGATGGTAGCAAAGATGACAATTATCTTTCTTTTACGTAATATACGCCCGTAATCCCTTAACGTTAAATCATACTGTGCCACTTCTTAACTCCAAAAATAAAATGCTAAGTTCTCATCATTATCAACGGGTCCCCGTATTTATGCGTAGGCCTCCTCCTGTGGTATAGGCATCCCTGTACCTGGAAGGAAAGAAGGTAAAATCCAACATTGGGGTTAACCTAGAAACATAGTAGTTTATATCTCCAATTACACTTCGGGGGACATAGACGACATCCCCGCTTTGGAGGGGTATGTTTTGGCTGAAATCACCTTGTCTAAGAAAATCTTTAAGGTTTGCAACGAGCACATTGGTTTTAGCCGGATAACCTCTTATTACCAGTATATTGTTTTCTTTAGCATCATAGGAGTATCCCCCTGCAAGCGATACAGCCGTTACCAGGTCTATTTCATGTTTGAATGAATATGCCCCTGGTGCAAAAACCTCTCCCAGTACAAAGACCTTGTCTTGGGTTGTTGGTAATTCGGAGACGATTACTATATCCCCCGCATCTAGTATAATATTTTGACTTATATCTCCCTGAAACATAGTCTTGTAGAGGTTTAAACTATATGTTTTCCCTCCCCGAATTAATCTTGTTCTCCTTAAATCTGCATTAGTTGTAGCCCCTCCGGCTGACACCAGGAGGTCTAAAACAGTTGTCTTCCCCTTTAAAGGATAGTTGCCTGGGCCTGATGAACTCCCTATTTGTAGTATGTTTATCTCTCCAAACAATGAGGCCTTTTTGCTGTTAAATTCCTTTACTAAAACATCTACCCTCGGATTTTTAACAAAGTTGGCCAGCCTTTCGGTAATCGTCTTATCTACCTGTCTTGCGGTGAGTCCAGAAACGCTGACATCATCTAAAAACGAAACAGATATAGTGCCGTCAGAACGAACAGTCATTGTGTGTTTCTTCTCTTCGGTTCCCTCCCACAAAGAGATTTCCAGCACGTCTCTAGGGCCTATGATATACTCCGGCATCTCAAATTCTTCAGTAAAGACAGCGTTTTGGGTAATCTTGCTCATCTGGACAAGTTCTTTTTCTCTCTCCATCGCCTCCTTTTCAGCTTCGATTGATTTTGTTTCTACCGTGTTCACTGGTTTATTTAGGCTATTAGCCTGTAGCCTATAGTCTGTAGCCTTCTTTGGGGCAGCAGCACATCCCCAAAACAGAAACAAGCATGGCAGAACTAATAGAAAGATGGTTTGCTTCAAAATATTACTATGCCTCTTATTCAATCTTTTAATCGAAAACATCCTTAATAAACCTCCCATTAAGAAGAACAACGAAAATTACTTATTGGTTTTTTTATTTGTACGCTCTAGCTGCTGCCAGTCATTTTCAATTAGCCATTCCTCAATCAAGTTGACAATCACACCTTTCATGGTCTGATTTTTTTCGGTTGCCTTCAATTTAAGGTCGTATTTGAGTTTGTCAGGTACATCTATAATCAGTTTAGCCATACAAAACCTCTCCAATATTAATATAGGAAACTAGAAATATTGTTTTTTACGTAGCTATGATATTTATATTACCTATAATACATTTTTACGTAAGTCAAGTTTTTTTTCATTATTCTGTTTAAGAAAGAACCAACCGTATTTTCTTGATTTTCTATCTTCTATTTACTATCATCATATAAATATATTTGGTTCATCTCCCAAAGAGTTGGTAAAATCATAAGGATTCAAGGGGTCAAGGATTCATGTATGCCGTTGAAACCATAAATCTGACCAAGATATTTAGACCGGCAAGGAACATATTCAGTTTTAGGTCCCCTCAGCTTAAAACCGTAACTGCAATATATCAACTGAATTTAAAGGTAAGAAAAGGTGAGGTGCTTGCTATCCTGGGTCCTAATGGTGCAGGCAAAACCACCCTTATAAAGATTATGTGCTCTCTAATTACTCCTACCAGTGGCACTGCCCTGATAAATGGTTACGATGTGGTAAAAGATGAGGATAAGATTAAATCCCTTGTAGGCCTGGTTATCGGTGAAGAGAGAAGTTTTTATTGGCGACTTACCGGAAGGGAAAACCTGGAGTTTTTCGGAGTGCTCCACAACCTGAGTTTGCATGAGGTACGAAAAAGATCTAAGGCTATTATGGGATTGCTGGAGATAGAAGACCCTGATAAGAGATTCTACGAATATTCCACCGGCAATAAACAAAAACTTGCCCTTGCTAGGTGTCTTCTTTCAAATTCAGATGTTATATTTATGGATGAGCCTACGAAAAGCCTTGATCCTGGGGTAGCATCAAAGTTTAGAAAATTTATTAAAGAAACGCTGGTGGAAAAAGAAAATAAGACGGTTATTTTCTCTACCCATTCAATTCAAGAAGCGGAAGAGTTGGGAGATAGGATCGCTATTATGGATAAAGGATTGGTTAAGGCATACGGGAATATAAATGATTTAAAAGCCGATGGAGGTTCACTTTTCGATATCTACAGTCGAGTTACATCAGGAGACTTTTAAAAAATATTTATGTTTTGAAAAAGTATCCCTGAGAG
>JBAZOX010000236.1:0-4118 GCA_041648535.1 Desulfobacteria bacterium
TTAAATATTTCTATAGCTTCCTCTCTGGGGAGTTCCCTTCTTGTGATAGGCAAATCATGGTCTATAATCTCCTGCATCTTAGACTCAATCCCTGCGATGTCCTGTGGTGAGAAGTTCTCTTCATAGTCAAAGTCATAATAAAATCCATTGTCAATGGTAGGGCCAATGGTAATCTTTACCCCTTTGTAGAGTTTTTTAACTGCCTGAGCCATTACATGGGATGCACTATGCCTTATGATATCCAGTCCCATTTCAGAATCAGGGGTTATAAACTCCAGATCAGCATCTTCGAGTAAAGGGAAACTCATGTCAACAAGCTTTTCGTTAACCTTCCCGGCTATATAGTCTTTTCCGGAACCGTCATCGATACTCTTTACTATTTGGAAAAGGGTAGTGCTCTTAGAAAAAGTACTTGAATATCCATCAGGGAATTTAACTGTTATTTTTTCCATATCAGCCACTTTACCTCGTTAGAAATAATGTCACGCTGGAATTTCTAACCGGGGTTACTCTCCAATATGTTACCCTATACATCCAGTTAAAAGAAAGGGCATCACAAACAAAACCCTATTATGATGCCCTTTTAACGACCATTATGAGAATAGGGATACTTAATCAAACTCACAATTAAATGGTAGGCACGGGCGGTTTTGAACCGCCGACTTCTACCGTGTCAAGGTAGCGCTCTCCCCCTGAGCTACGTGCCTAATTTAAGCATTGCATTTTCTATCAATAATCTATTTTTGTCAAGGAAATTATTTACTTAACTTTGAACTGATAAGTAACGTGGTATCTGCTATACTTCTCAATGTGGTACCTTGGTTTGGATGGATAAGATATCTTTTGATAAGGTAGAAAGGAGACGTAAATAACTATAGAAATAAGAAACGTAATTAACTTTTCTTGTTGTCATCATCTTCTTTCTCTGTTAACATCATATCCGATCTGTTTCAGGGTTAAATTTCACAGAACTCACTGACTATTTTTGATTATAACGTGGAGGTTTCAGGTGGGACCAATCCTTATGCTTTTCAAGAATCCAGGGGCTTTTTTTCTTTTGATGATTCCCCTTTTATATTCTGTAATAATCCATGAAGTTGCCCATGGCTGGGTAGCGGAAAAAATGGGGGACACAACCGCCAGATGGATGGGAAGAATAACCCTTAACCCGATTAAACACTTAGACCCCATCGGCACACTGATGCTTCTCTTCTTTGGTTTTGGGTGGGCTAAACCAGTCCCCGTTAATTTTTCAAATCTGAGAGACTATCGTAAAGGCATGATCCTGGTATCTGCCGCCGGCATCACTGCAAATATTACTCTGGCATTCCTGGCACTTTTGATCATAAAGATGAATATCTTTTCTCCCTGGGGGACAATGGCAGCCATATTATCAGTCCTTGCCAGGATAAATATCATTTTGGCAGCCTTTAATCTGATACCCATCCCTCCTTTAGATGGTTCTAAGATACTGATGGGTTTTGTCTCCAATAGAGTTCAATACCAACTGATGCAATTAGAACCATACGGGATGTTTATCATCTTAGGTCTACTATTCTTTGGCTTGTTAAATCCGTTGATCACATTCTTTGAGCAGATAATCGTAACTATTATCAATTTGATTCTGTAGTTGTGCTAGCGGTCCGTTCTTTCAGGACAAACTACTTAGTTCGCCCTGAAAAATGAAAAATTTCCTTTGGAGCGAACATGAGCAGGATTTTTGGGGCACCCATCTTGACGAAGCGGAAGATAAGCATTTTCAGGTGTTTGAGCCTTAAGGGTGAGTTTCTGAAAATGCCTGAAGCGAGTCATAGATGGGTCAAAAAACCTGAACCAGAGAGAGGAAAAGGGAATTTTTCAGTGTGAACCACTTAGGGTGAAAACAAAAAAGGAAGGTACTTATGGCTGTGGAGTTTAAAAAAATTAGAAATACGGCTTCGATTCTAAACCCGATGAATGCGTTTCAGGAGGATAGGCAGTCTACTGAGATCCGTTTTGATCCGTTAACAGGTGTAAAGAGGCTCTTCAATGCGGGGTTAACAGAAAAGGCGAAGATGTTCTATCAGCCTGCCGATGAAAACCTGATAGAAATGATAGTAAATAAGACAAAAGAAACCTGTATATTCTGTCCCCAAAACCTGGAAAAGGTAACCCCAAAATTTCCACCGGACATCTTACCTGAAGGAAGATTCAGAAAAGGGGATTCGTGGGTATTCCCAAATCTTTTTCAGATTTATGAAGTCACTGCCATAGGTATTATTGGGAAGGACCACTTTTTAAAGACTGACGAATTCTCCCCGGAAATATTAAAAAACTGCTTTAGTACTATTATTGATTTCCTACAATCAGTACATAGCAGACGCCCAGAGTATAAATATGCCATCTTTGGGATGAACTATCTCCCGCCTGCTGCATCATCTCAGGTACACCCCCACATCCAGATTTATATGAGCAGGGAGCCATTTACTTACGTCGATTGTATGATGCGAGAAAGTAAGGCTTATCTAAAAAGGAATGCCAAAAACTTTTGGCAGGATCTGATAGAGACTGAGAAAAGACTGGGGGAGAGATATGTAGGCAGCACAGGAAATGTGGAGTGGATGGCTTCGTTTTCGCCTATGGCAAATAATGAATTTATAGGGATATTACCTGAAAAATCAAATTACTTTGAATACAACGATAAAGATCTGGATGGGATCACGGAAGGGCTCTCGAAGATACTCTCCTTCTATAAAAAGGACCTCCAGATGGGTTCTTTCAACTATATCTTATACTCAGGCCCTTTAGGAGAAAAAAGCAATAGCTTCCGGTCAAGTGTAAGGGTAGCTACCAGGCCCAATTTTAATGGTAATTATATAAGTGATATCCACCTCGCACCGCTTTTTTATATGGAAGATTGGTTTGCTAATGTGCCGGAGTATCTGGCTGGTCGGCTAAGGGATTATTTTTAACATAACTTAAGGTTCCCTGACATATCTTTGGAGAGTTTTCTTCTTTTGTTTGCCATAGATGCAGCAAGAGTAATGGCATTCTTTAGACTCTCCGGATCAGCCTTTCCTGTGCCTGCTATATCGTATGCAGTCCCATGATCTACAGATGTCCTGATTATGGGCAATCCGAGGGTTACATTGACAGCGTTTTGAAAACTCAACAATTTCAAAGGGATAAGCCCCTGGTCGTGGTACATACACACAACCACATCATAGTCTCCTCGGGAGGCATAGTAAAAAAGGGTATCAGAGGGAAGAGTTCCCACGGCATCGATCCCTGCATCCTTAGCTCTATTAATTGCCGGTATGATTATCCTTTCTTCCTCATCCCCAAATATTCCGCCTTCCCCTCCATGGGGGTTCAAAGAAGCCACAGCTATCCTGGGCTTCGATATGGCAAAATACTCCTTAAGGGAATTGTTTGTTACCTTGATAATGGTGAATATCCTTTGAGTATTTAAGAGGTCTGCCACATCTTTTAATCTGCAATGGGTTGTTACCAGGGCAACTCTTAACTTTTCCCCTGTAAGCATCATAACATAGTCCTTCGTATGGGTTAATTCAGCAAAGAGTTCGGTGTGCCCTGCATAGGCATAACCTGCCCTGTTTATCACCTCTTTGTTTATGGGTGCAGTAGTTATGGCTTCAATTTCTCCATCCAGCGCCAGTTTGGTTCCTGCCTTTATATAGTCCACAACGGCTTTACCAAATCTTTCATCCGGTTTCCCCCAAGCTACTGCATTAGCGTCTAGATGGGAAAGGTTCAATAAGTTTATTTTTCCAGTCTGATATCTCTCTCCCCTTATGTTCGTAACAGTATTTACCGTAAGCTCCAAACCGAGAATTTGAACAACCCTTGAGATTACCCCCTGATCACCAAGGACAACGGGTCTGCAGATTTGGAATATCCGTGGATCAGAGAGTGCTTTTACAATTATTTCAGGGCCTACCCCTGCAGGGTCTCCCATGGTAATTCCAATCACAGAAAGTTCCATATTCTCCATTTCCCTACCTTGCATTTATCTATAAATTCCCCATCCCCTGGAGGGAGCGGGGGTTGGAGGGAAGGGCAATATTTTAATTTGCTGCAAGAATCGGTGTGGTTCTCATATCCTGCTTTAATATCAG
>JBAZOX010000237.1:0-4083 GCA_041648535.1 Desulfobacteria bacterium
ATAATCTCAGGCCTTATTGCCTGGATCTGTTTGGTTAAAAATGGCTCACATGCCTTTATTTCATCCGGTTCGGGATTTCGATTCCCAGGCGGACGGCACTTGATTATATTGGCTATATAAACCTCTTCACGGTTCAAATTTATTGCATTTATAATCCTTGTAAGTAACTGACCGGCTTTACCTACAAAGGGTTCTCCTTTTATATCTTCATCTCTTCCTGGCCCTTCTCCCACAAAGAGCAATCTGGCATTTTTATTGCCTGTTCCGAAGACTATATTTCTTCTCCCTGAATGGAGTTTGCAACGCTTACAATCTCCCAGTTCTTTTCTAATGGCTTCCAATGTTGTCAGACTGCCTGCCTTTGCCTCTCCGCATCCGGACAGGTCTTCATAAACTCCAATACCTGAGTTGTCAAGACTTAAGACACTA
The DNA here is from genome assembly GCA_041648535.1 of Desulfobacteria bacterium. Lineage (GTDB taxonomy): Bacteria > Desulfobacterota > UBA8473 > UBA8473 > UBA8473 > UBA8473. Next base: position 430 of record JBAZOX010000237.1, read on the forward strand.
TGATTACCCGCGCTGTCTCTCTTTTCAGGATTGGTTGGAAAACCTTCTATGCCCATATCCCTTTGACAACTTAGATATTCTCTAAGATCAAGTACTATTTCCCTAAAATCTTGAAGTAGACTTTTTTGACCGGTCATCCTTTAACGCTTTCATTCAGACCTTTTTGATTTACCAGTCTTAATCTTCACAACCCTGTCAAGTATCTTTTCTGCCACCTCTTCTTTGCTCATCAACGGCAGTTCCTCTATACTACCCTCTCTATCCAGTATCTTAACTATATTGGTATCGGACTCAAAACCTGCCCCTTCCATACATACATCATTGGCCACAATCAAGTCCAGGTTTTTGTTTTTTAGTTTACTTCTTGCGTTATTTATTAAGTCTTCTGTTTCGGCAGCAAACCCCACATGGATTCTATCCCCCTTTTTCTTGCCGATCTCTGATAGTATGTCAGGGGTCTCTTCCAATTCCAAAATAAGATTTGCCCTTTCCCGTTTTATCTTTTCTGAACAGACGTCCTTAGCCTTATAGTCACCTACCGCAGCCGTCTTAATCACGATAGTGGAACCCTTCAAACTGTCAAGGACAGCGGCTCTCATCTCTAAAGCCGTCTTAACTGAAAAGAATTTTATATTTTGAGGAACAGACAACATAGAGGGGCCGCTTATTAAAGTAACCTCGGCGCCTCTTCTCCTGGCAACCCTGGCTACTGCATATCCCATCTTTCCTGTAGAGCGGTTAGTGATGAACCTTATGGGATCAATAAACTCTGTGGTTGGACCGGCAGTAACCAGAACCCTCTCTCCTAAAAGATCCTTTTTAGATAGTATGGATTCCATCTCTTCAATAATATCATCAACCTCAGCTAATTTACCCAACCCCTCTGTTCCACAAGCAAGCGCTCCAGAAGCAGGTTCAACAAATTGGTAACCAAAAGACTTCAGAGTATTGATATTGCGTTGAACTATATGATTTTCGTACATATTGGTATTCATTGCAGGCGCTATTAGGACAGGGGCCTTGGTTGCCATCACAGTTGTTGAGAGAAAGTCATCTGCTATGCCATTTGAGATCTTTCCAATAATATTAGCAGTTGCCGGAGCAATAACAAAAATATCCGCCCAATGCGCTATAGCTATGTGTCCAATCTTCGAACCTTCCAGAAGATCAAATAACCCTGTGATTACCCTATTGCCGGAGAGTGTCTGAAAAGTTAAAGGGGTAACAAACTCCTGGGAATTTTTAGTCATTATTACATTGATCTCGGTATTAAGGTTTACAAGCCTTCTTACCAGTTCCACCGCCTTATATACCGCTATACCCCCTGTAACACCCAGGACAATCTTTCTGTCTTTTAGCATGAAGTTCTCCTCCGAGCCCCCGGAATGCTTACTATTTGGGCGTTTCAACTTTTCCATGTAGAGGGCCGACTCTAACTTCAACTATAGTATTAAATACATTGTCGTATAAAGTGATTAAACAGCTCTTGTCTTCTTTTTGAAAGTTCAGGATATAGCCTTTATACTTGAAGCTGTTTATAAAGACCAAGTTGTTTTTCTTCATATTCTCCTGGAAGAACGCTGCCAGGGAAGAAGCGTCGATACGCCCCTTGAATACAAGGATCCCGGTTTTGAATGTGGATGCTTCGTAAATAAAAGACCTCTCTTTATCCAACGTAAGCTCTGGGGGAATAGATATATCCTCAAAATCATAATATACTGGCAGAGGCTGGGTCTTTAAAAGCTTTACATCGGTAGCCTCACCTGATGAACTCACATCTTTAAGGATAGTACCGCAACCTGGGAGCAGGGTCAGGCTGACAATCATTATAATTGCTGATATCAGAAGGGATAATTTACCTGTTATTAAATTATTTGAAACATTTAAAAATCTGATTCCTTTTTTATCCATATAATCCTCCTCTTTTAACATAGCTTTTTATCCTATATTAAAGTAGCATGTATTTGTTGGCTTGTCAAAGAAAAACAATCCCCCACTGCAATTCAGACACCGGACTCAAGACTTTAGAAACCAGACTTTTCTCCCCTAAGTCTAGCCAAAGATATTTGAATTTTGGCATTCCCTTCCGGTAATACTAAATTCTAATCACCAACTCCTTACCCATTCGGAAACGCTCTTTATCCCCTCGAGGGTTTTCAATTCTTTCTTTATCCTTTCCCTTTTTCCTTTGTCGAACACACCTGAAGTGAGCACATCAAACTTGTTATCCATCTCCTCCCCGGTCAAAGGATTATGGCTGAATCCTTTACACGTGGAAGCAATCTCATATTCTTTCCCGTTTTTCAAACGGACCTTCAGGGGGGATTTAAATATACCATCCTCCATAAAGGCCTTGTCCAAGTCCCTATCTCTTTCTATCTTCACCTTATCCGCCAGATCAAGCATCCTGGTGTCTGTAAGTCTTTTTTCAGATAGCTGCTCCTTAGGATTTAAAAGATGGCCGTCAGCAATCACCGTGGCCAGGATGAAAGGGAGACTCCACTGGGATATAGTCAGATTTTTAGGTTTGATCTTCACTTCCCTGGGAACACCCAAAAAGAGGGCAAAATGTGGGACATAGGCCGTTATCTCATCTATGTCTTCCGCTTCGAATCCATGTTCCTTTATAAGTTTGATTATCCCATCTGCATATCCCTGGTTATAATGACAGCATCCGTAATATTTAAAAGCCATTTCCTTGATGTTCCATGTTTCTCCAAGACCGTCTACGAGGTCGTCCTGGAAGGTCATATCTCCTGCCAGGGCGTTTATGACCCCGAACCGTCCTTTACTATCCCATCGTCCTTCAAATATGGCATGAGGGCCTGCAAACCCCTTTTTTGCCATGAGGGCATTTAATATCCCGTTATGGGATGCCCTTGCTGAGTTCCACCTGTAAGTCCAGTTTCCATCAACAAGGTAATCGATGGTTGATGCCCCCATAGACCCACCTGCCAGACCAATGGCATTGGTCATCTCCTCCTGACTCAGATTGAAAAGCTTGCCGGAGGCCACCACGGCGCCAAAGGGAGGAAATATGGAGTTCGCCTCAAAGCCCCTGGCAGCAGTGAAACTCTGTGGTCTTCTATTCATCGATGAGGCGACTCTGGTTATAACCTCATAGCCTGCCACAACCGAGGTTATAAGGTCTTTCCCTGTCGTATTCTCCCGCTCAGCCACGGCCAATGCCGAAGCTATTACACTGCAACTGGGATGGAGTTCAACACGGGGATAGGTATCACTCAAGTCATAGCTCAATGCCATAATCGCATTTACCATCGCAGCACTGGTACATGGCACCAGATCCTTGTGTGCCAGAATAGTGGACTCCGCTCTTCCTCCAGTCTCTCTCACTATCTCCAGAAGGGCTTTACTCCAGGGAGAATCTGCACCATATAGGGTTATACATACCCAATCGTAGATGCAGAGTTTAGCCTTTTCAACCACATCCACCGGAATATCCTGGTATTTTAAGTCAACAACCCATTTTGCCAATTTCTCTGCATAGTACATAATAAGAACCCTCCTTAACCCCTTCCATAGGTAACTGATCCACTTTTACATCTTTTGTTTTGCCGACATACATGACCTTTAGCCTCCTCTCTATTTTTGCTGAAAATATGTGAAGAAGGACGTTATCTGTCCTGCATGGGG
>JBAZOX010000238.1:0-4053 GCA_041648535.1 Desulfobacteria bacterium
CATAATCCCGGTTCATATGCTCGGGGTTCCTGCTAAAATGGATGATATATGTGACATTGCAAAAAGGCATGGAATAAAAGTATTGGAAGACTCTTGCCAGGCATGTGGATCAAGCTATAAAGGCAGAAAGACAGGAACCATAGGAGACATCGGTTGTTTCAGCTTTGACTTTGTCAAGACGATAACCACCGGTGAAGGGGGGATGGTGGTTACTAACGATGAAGAGATGTACTTGCGAGGTAACTACTTCCAAGACCATGGACATGAGCATAGGCCGGATATTCCAAGGGGGAAAGACAGTAAAAGCATTACCGGCTTTAACTATCGTATGAGTGAGATACAGGGGGCAATAGGGGTAATTCAGCTCTCCAGGCTTGATTATGTCATTTCACAGCAAAGGAAAAACAAGGCAAGAATAAAGGACGCCATCGGGGATATAAATGGGTTAGAGTTTAGAGAACTGCCGGATAAAGATGGCGATGGTGGGGATACATTAATATTTCTTCTACCTAAAAGCCAGATGGCAAAAGATGTTGAGGATATGCTAACGAAGGATGGAATCGAAACAAAGATTCTGCCCTCTGCACTGGGGTGGCATTATATAGGGAACTGGGATCATATCATCACCAAGTTAAACAGGCAAAGGGGCAAAGAGGTATACAGAAGAGATATGTGGCCGAAAAGTGACAGTATCCTGAATCGGGCCATAGCCATAGGTATTTCGGTAAATATGGCGGATGATTATATAGATAGAATAATCACGGGTATTCATAAAGCGGCAAGGCTTGTACTCGGTTGATAACTTTGTAACTACTCAGGCACAAAGTGGCAAAGGCACATAGGCACAAAGCAGAGCAGTGTCGTTTCGTTGTTTTTCCCTACTTTGTGCCTTTGTGCCTACCTGAGTAGTTACTTAACTTTTTAGGATAATTAGATGAAGGCTATAGGAATAATCCCTGCCAGATACCATTCTACGAGATTTGTTGGGAAGCCCCTGGCAGATATTTGCGGTAAACCTATGATAGAACATGTTTACAATAGGGCTTCGAGAGCAGATTCTTTAACATCGGTAACAGTAGCTACGGATGACGAACGTATTTTTAGAAAGGTAGAGGAGTTTGGAGGCAGGGCAATACTTACATCTTCTCACCACAAATCAGGGACAGACAGGATTGCCGAAGCCCTTATTCAACTGGATGTTAAAGACACCGATCTAATAGTAAACATCCAGGGGGATCAGCCCCTTTTAGAACCGGCAACGGTAGATGAGATTATTCGTCCTTTTGTGAATGATCCCTCTTTAGTGATGGCAACCCTCTGCTGTCGAATAGAGACCGAGGATGAAATAAGGAACCCAAATGTGGTGAAAGTGGTGGTTGATAAAGATGGGTTTGCCTTATACTTTTCCAGGGCCTCCATACCCTATGCAAGGGAACAGGATACTGCCCCTTCTTTTTATAAGCATATAGGGATCTATGCATACAGGAAAGATTTTTTGCTGAGATTTACCCATATGCCCCAGAGTGAGCTGGAGAAGACTGAAATGTTAGAACAGTTGAGAGCACTGGAGAATGGTTACAGGATAAAGGCGGTTAAGACCCTTTTTGACTCTGTAGAAGTTGATACACAAGAGGACTTAGAAAAGGTTAAAAGGATTATTACTAATCAGGTTGTTTAGACTGAAGGCTGTTAGGCTACAGGCTACAGTCTAACTGCCTACAGCCTATCCACCTGAGCAGTTACGATAACTTTAGGCATTTTGGTTTACAAGGCTCTTAACTCAATATGTATCTCCTTTATAATCTTTTGCTTATAATAGCCGCTGTCCTCACACTTCCAGCCTTCTGTCTATATGTATTGATAACAGGAAAGTACAGAGAAGGATTGGGACAGAGGTTTGGTTTCATCTCGTCCCAGACTCCAAACGACCCTTCTTTGAAACCCAGATTATGGATCCATGCCTGTTCTGTAGGCGAGGTTATAGCAATAAGTCCCATAATTACTGAGATAAAGAGGATCTATCCTTCATCCTGCATAGTAGTCTCCAACACTACCAGGAGTGGACATGGGTTTGCAAAAAAGGTATTGAAAGACGTATCTTCTTATCTGTACTTTCCCTTAGACTTAGGGTGGGTTGTCGGAAGGGCATTGAGGGCTGTATCCCCTGATATGTTTATTGTATCAGAGACGGAGATATGGCCAAACTTTTTACGGACAGCCAAAAGGCTGGGTATTAAGACTATAATGGTTAATGGCCGAATATCCGTAAGGTCCTTCGGCAGCTATATGAAGGCAAGGTTCTTTATAAAAAGGGTGCTTCAGAATTTCGATATAATGAGCATGATCATGGAGAGTGATGCCGACAGGATCATCTCTATGGGGGCATCACCAGATAGTGTCCTCATTAATGGGAATTCAAAGTATGATAGGTTGGCCGATCAGGTCCATCCCGGTTTTGAGGAAGAGATCAGGGGGATATTGAGTATTTCAAGGGAGGATAAGGTCTTCATAGCCGGAAGTACAAGGACAGGAGAGGAAGAGGTAGTTATCGAGGCTTACCTGAGATTTATCAAAGTCCATCCGGACATGCTTATGATTATAGTTCCCCGCCATATTGAGAGGACTGGGGAGATAGAAGAACTGCTCCGTAAAAACAGCCTTGGATTTGTTCTAAAAACGGAGCTGGACAAAGGTAAAATGAAGCGGGACAAACCGGTAATTGTTATTGATACCATAGGGGATCTATTCAAGGTTTACAGTGTTGGAACGATAGTCTTTTGCGGAGGAAGCCTTGTCCCTCTGGGAGGTCAGAACGTGCTGGAGGCCGCTGCCTGGGGGAAAGTGGTCTTTTATGGTCCTTCTATGGAGGATTTCTTGGATGCCAGGGAGCTTCTGGAACGGGTTGGAGCCGGGATAGAGATAAAAGATGCTGATGATCTGGCAGAAACAGGCATTAAACTCTTGAAAGACCCTGAAAGGCTCCGTTCCCTGGGTGAGGCAGGAAGGGAAACTGTTATGGCAAACCGAGGGGCTGCCAGACGGAACGCAGAACTTATAGAAGAGTTATTAGAAGGAGAGCTTTGAAGAATTACCCCTTTTCGCTTCAGCATACATTTTTTGACCCATCTAAGCTCGCTTCATTGAAAATTCACAAACTCGCCCTTTGGGTTCAAACATGTGAATTTTCTGCATTACGCTCGCTAAGTTGGGTTCCCCAAAAAATTTATGAATTCGCTCTCAGGGGTACTTATTCAAAGCTCTCAGAAGGAAAGATATAAAAGGATAGAACTAAATGGTTATTAAGCAGGCTAAAGAGGTCCTCCGGATAGAGGCCGAAGCCATACAAAATCTCATCAAACGTATAGACAAGAATTTTGTCAGGGCGGTAGACATCCTCTACGGGAGCAAGGGACGAGTTGTAGTAACCGGTGTCGGTAAATCAGGGATCATAGGAAGGAAGATTGCTGCCACCCTGACCAGCACTGGAACACCGGCGTTATTCCTTCATCCTGTGGAAGGTATGCATGGGGATTTGGGCATAGTTATGAAGGAAGATGTGGTCATTGCAATATCCAACAGTGGAGAGACTGAAGAAATAAATTCCATCATCCCCATAGTAAAAACGATAGGTGCCAGTTTGATTGCATTTACAGGAAATGTAGAGTCTACATTGGCAAGGAAGAGCGACGTGACTATAGATATAGGGGTTGAAAGAGAGGCGTGCCCTCTTGGCTTAGCTCCAACTGCGAGCACCACTGCCACTCTGGCTATGGGAGATGCCCTGGCAGTGGCTCTCTTGAACAAACGATCCTTTCAGAAGGTAGACTTTCACAGAATCCATCCCGGTGGAAGCCTGAGTAAGAGACTGATGTTAAGGATAAGGGATGTTATGTTGACAGGTGAAGACATCCCTATTATACACGAAGAACAGTCAATGAAGGAAGCCCTGGAGGAGATAACCAGGAAGGACATTGGTCTTACTCTGGTAGTAGATCATAAAGAGATGCTAACAGGGATAATCACTGATGGTGATCTGCGTCGGCTAATACAGAA
>JBAZOX010000239.1:0-4027 GCA_041648535.1 Desulfobacteria bacterium
GAGTCCATCAAACCTGAACCCTCGAATCCTTGAATCCTCGCCCCCTTTTTAACATTAAAGAGAGTACTGTAAAATCTTATAAGGATCGTAGCTCGCACCATTCGCTTCACGAATCACCCCTAATATTTCCCCCAGGGTTGCTTTGGCCCTTAATGATTCCATCATTAACGGCACCAGATTGTGTCCCTCACCCTTACCGGCGACCTCTCTCAAGTTTTCCAATGCATCTTTTGTTTTCCTTTTATCTCTTGTCTCCCTAAGTTTCTTGATCTTATCTTCCCTTTTCTTGGAGGTGGCCATCTGTTCTTCCAGAGGCCTATCTCTACCAACCTCTATTGGCACCTCTTCCTCCTTTGAAACGATAAACTCGTTCATCCCTACTATAATCCTCTTCTTTTCTTCTATCTCCTTCTGTTCTTTGATGAGTTCCTTGTCCATCTCCGAACCGATCCACCCTGACTCTGTAGCCTTAATGGCACCACCCATATCATTTATCTTATTTATAACCTTAAACATCTCATCTTCCATCTTGTTTGTGAGGGACTCAATGAAATAGGAACCTGCCAATGGGTCGGCTACACTTGCCACCCTTGATTCATAGGCAAGTATGTTGTGGATATTCAAAGATGTTAAAGCCGAATGCTCGGTGAGGATATAATAGCCTTCATCGTATCCTGCCGGATCAAAGGATTGAAGACCACCCAGGACACATGCCAGTGATTCCAGGGTAACCCTTGCTACATTATTCACTGGTTGCTGCACTGTCAGAGAATTACCTGATGTGTGAACCGATAAGTATAGCCTACAAGATTCAGGTTTCTTTGCGCCGTATTTTTCTTTCATCAATTTGGCCCACACCCTTCTGGCAGCCCTGAATTTGCATATCTCCTCAAAGAAATCTATATCACAGGCACATCCAAACACATTTACCCTGGAAGCAAATTCATCTATATCATACCCCCTCTTTATCATCCTCTGAATATATTCCTCCATAATGGCAATGGTAAATGCCATTTCCTGGATGGCATTGGCCCCTTTTTCATGCATGTCATAAGCATTGGGGGCTATCGGGTGCCATCTTGGGGTATTTTTTATAGAATACTCTATCACATCAGTGGCCAATTTTGCTGCAAGGTCCAATGGCTTGGCATTGGTCTCAAACATACTATAGACCAGATGAATCGGTTCATTCAGAATGGAGCCGCTGATCTTCTTAAGATCGTATCCCATGTCCTCTGCATACGCAACAAAGGCAGAATATACCACCGTGGCTGCCATACATGGATTGTTGAAAGAGACACTCACATCTTCCAGTGATATGCCGTCGAAGAGATCGTACATGTCCTGCAAACAAACTATGGAAACCCCACTGACCCCTGCATATCCCTGGGCTAGCGGATGGTCCGGATCAATCCCCTGATGGGTTATGGTATCCCCGAAACAGTACAGGCCTGAGGCCCCCTTTCCCAATAAGTACTTGTATCTCGCATTAGTGTCCGCCGTAGAACCCAGGCCGGTAAATACCCTTCTCGTCCATAATTTACCACGATACATATTGTTCCAGATACCCCTTGTGAAAGGATATTCTCCAGGATTTGCAATTTCATTCTTATAATCGACCCCCTCCAAATCCTGAGGACCATAAACCTCCTTTAGGGGGATGCCGGCCGAGGTTTCTGTAACCGGACAAACATCAAACCGCCTCGTTGATTTAATTTTTTCTTTACTACTCATAACTAATCTCCTTTCTAAAACATCTCGATTCAGAAATCTCAAATATTAACCACTTCTTTTCTCCTTAGCGATTTAATCTTCTCCTCCAATTCGGGCGATCTCACCCTCCCATGGTAGTAACCAACTTCATTCAGGTCAAACCCCATAGCCAATCCTACCAACTGAAGATAATAAAAGACAGGGAGCTGATATTCAAATTTCAGTTCCCTCTTTGCAACCAATTGATTCCTGTCAAACTGTTGAAAGCAGCTTGGACATGGAACGACAAAGGCTTCAGCACCGGCTAAGTAAGCTGATTCAACCTTATCTCTAATAATCCTCGATGCGGTCCCTTTATGTGAGCCGAACAAAGTAAATCCACAGCAAAGGGTCTCCTCTGGATAATCTATGATAGTACCCCCCAGCATTTTTACAAGTTCCCCCAGTTTTTTTGGTTGTTCGGAGCTATCAAATTGCATTATCCGACTTGGCATGAGCAGGTGACAGCCTGTATGGACTGCCAGTTTTATACCGTAAAGTGGTATAGTAACCCTTTGGAGAAGTATGTCAATCTGCTGGTGGAGAATGACCAAATGATGATTGGCTTCTGTGGTTCCCTTAAATATGAGGCCGATCTTTTCCAACCTTTTATTGATTCTTGCCCTCAAGGAGTCATCATCTTTTAAGATCATATTTGCCTCTTTAAGGGTCTGGGTACAGCCTGGGCATAGACTCAGTATCTCTAAACCCTCCTTTTCAGCTAAAGCAAGGTTCCTTGCAGCAACCACCAACCAGGAATACTCGTCCGTAGATCTGAAATCGGCATTAGGACAGCAGGCAAATGCCAACTCTTTAAACTCTATATCCAGCAAGGGTAAAACCTTCCTGGCTACCATCTCTATATGAGGGAGTGCAGCTTTTATTGTACATCCCGCAAATAAAGCGTATTGCTTCATTCTGCCCCCTCTGCTCCTACTATTTTCTTTAATTCTTCACCTATAGACTCCAATGCCTCCAACTCTATGCTCTCTCTTTTTCTGTTTACTGCTGATGAAATAGGATAAGAAAAACCGGTTGTTATAATTAGCTCTCTGGCATCTATCCTCTCTTTTGGCGCCAGGTTTTGTGAGAATAAAAAATTCTTAAGCTTAAGCAAAACATTATATGGATTAACACCCTGGGGACACCTTTCATTACACCTATCGCAGGAAAGGCACTTCCAAAACTCCTTTGACTTAAGGGTATCCTCCGAGCCATATAGTGCCTTTATAATGAGGATTCGAGGGTTAAAGTCAGGATCATATCTTAACACAGGGCAACTGGCACTACAGGTAGAACACTGATAGCATTTCTTTATATCCTCATTATGTTCCAGTATTTTTCTTCGAAGGTCTGTATTTATTCTTATCATTGGGATGCCCTTTTGTTAATTCAACTCTCTTGTATACGCTCCTTAATCTCTCCTTGTGACAAAGACAGTATAGTTATCCTCAATAAGTCTTTGAGCTACCTTTTTGGCAGACTCCTCTGATTTAAAGTATCCCAACCTAACCCTATAGTATTCCATATTCGAGATTGTGGTGGCTACAATATAGACATCCTTATATTTTTTGTCCAATTCTTTCTTTAAATCTAAAGCATTACTCTTCTCTCTAAAGGAAGCTACCTGGAGGGTATATGGTATATCGTAGTATTTCACCCTCTTTGTCACCTCCACTCTAACCATGGCAATTCCACAATCTACCATATCTAAGGCTCTTGCTGCAGCAAAAGAAAGGTCAATGATCCTTCCTTCTACAAATGGCCCTCGATCATTTATCTTTACCTCTACCGACCTCCTATTATCCAGGTTTGTAACCATTGCATAGGCACCAAGAGGCAGGATTTTATGGGCGGCTGTCAAGTCATACATATTATATCTCTCTCCACTGGACGTTGGTTTGCCATGAAAATCCGACCCATACCACGATCCAACCCCTGTCTCCACTTCTCTATCTGACGGTTTCGGATAATAGCGGTATTTAGGTGCCGCACAGGAACACAGAGCTACTAGAATAACCGATATAGACAGAAAAAGGGGCGCGCTAAATTTGACATTCATCCTTTATCCCAGATTTTTTGATATATTAAAAGTTCAGTAAACTGAGGGAAGGTAAGAAGCTTGGATATCAGAATGCCTACTAGTACATCGTTCCATAAATACATATGCAATACTGTCATTTCGAGCAAAGCGAGAAATCTTAATGAATATGCATTATTAGAAGATATCTCCCTTCGGTCGATATGACATCTTAATTACGAAACGCTCTACTAG
>JBAZOX010000240.1:0-4023 GCA_041648535.1 Desulfobacteria bacterium
TTCTTTGTCTCTGTATAAAGGGTCTCGTCAGTGGCCAATTTACCCAGGGTTCCCTCACCCCTTTCAATCTTTTTGACTATATTGTTAAGGCTTGTCATGGCATCTTTGGACTGGTCATATAGGGTTTTATCCGTCACCAGTTTACCCAGAGTTCCCTCACCATCATCGATCTTCTTGACTATCTTATTAAGGTTTGCCATGGCATCTTTGGACTGGTCATATAGGGTTTTATCCGTCACCAGTTTACCCAGAGTTCCCTCACCATCATCGATCTTCTTTGCTACCCTGTTTATGGTGTTAAAGGTATCTCCTGCTTTGGCGGATACCCCAGCCAGGTCTCGGCTAAGATTTTCAAAATTACTCATAGTAGTACTAAATTTTTCTCTATTTTGTTTTACTGTTATATTCAAATCAGAGGTTATCTCTTTAATATTTTCAAAGGTCTTTCTTAAAGACTGTTCGCCTTCTTGCCCTCCGAATACCCTGTTTAACGAGGCAGTTACTCCTTTAATATCTGTGGCAACAGAGCCAATTTGAGTGAAGATTTGATCAATGTCTGCCGGAGATGCCCCCTGTCTGATTTCAGTATTTTGTCGGACAAATACGTCTTTAGACGAGCCCGGTTGAATCTCGATGTACTTTTCTCCTAAAAGACCCTCTGATTTTACAAAGGCCATAGAGTCAACAGGCAGTGTTATCTGAAAGGGGAGACGTAAAGCCACCTTTGCCTTTCCAGTCTCAAGGACAATATCTTCTACCCTGCCTACTTCAACCCCTGCAATCCTGACAGGTGAATTCTTAACCAATCCTGCGGCAGAGTCCAGCTTTGTATATATCCTATATCCTACCGCCCTGCCAATCCCTATCTTCTCTATATTTACAGTCATATAGGCAAGGACAAGTACCCCCAGGACCACGAATACACCTACCTTTATTTCAGTGGATATCTTTTTCATAATAAACCCCCCTATTTTTTACCCCGTTAGAAGGCATTGTCCTTCAGGACGGGAATGGTTTGAAGCCCCTTCCAAACTTTCTAACGGGGTTTACTCCCCTCTGGTTATTGGGCCTTCTGACCTTCCCTGAATAAACTGCTGTACTATCTCGTTCTTTGAGTTTCTTATCTCATCAGGAGTGCCTATTTCTATAATCTTGCCCTTATAGAGCATGGCGATCCTATCACCTATTTTATAAGCACTTACCATATCATGGGTGATGGCTATAGACGTAACCTTCAGTTTCTCCCTTAACCGTATAATCAATTCATTGATTACGTCGGCCATTATAGGATCTAACCCGGTAGTCGGTTCGTCGTAGAGGAGGATTTTGGGCTCCATTGCTATTGCCCTGGCCAGACTAACCCTCTTTTTCATCCCACCACTAAGCTCAGAGGGCATTAGCTCCTCAATCCCATTTAACCCCACGAGGTTAAGCTTTTCAGTAACTATATCCCTTATCTCATCATCCTTAAGATTGGTATGCTGTTTTAACCCAAAACCTACATTTTCCCATACCGGCATTGAGTCAAATAGGGCACCGAACTGAAAGAGCATACCAAACTTCTTCCTCATTTCATTAAGCTTTGCCTCATTGAAGGAAGTGATATCTTCGCGATCTACAAAGATGGTTCCCTTGTCTGGTTTGATTAGACCAATTATACACTTGATCAACACACTCTTTCCCGTACCACTTCCACCGATTACTACCATATCCTCGCCGCGCTTAACTTCCAGATTTAATCCCTGAAGCACGTGGTTCTTCCCAAAGGATTTGTAGAGGTCTCTAACCACAATCATATTGTCTGGCTTACGGTCTTCTTTTAACATTTCGGCCCTACTTAGTTCACCCTGAAAATTTTCATTTTTCAGGACGAAGTACTTACTAAAGGCAACGTCACCGGTCATTAGTCATCGGTCATTGGTTAAGTGTGGAAAATTGATCGCTTTTACCAGTGACAAATGACTATTGACAAATGACATTCACCATAGCTGGTTTCAGAACATCAGGGCGGTAATGAAGTAGTTGGATATCAGGATTGTCAAGGAGGAGAGCACCACCGCTCTGGTTGTGGCTTTGCCAACCCCCTCAGCCCCGCCCCGTGTAGAAAAACCTTGATAGCAACTTATGGTAGCTATTATTATTCCGAAGATACAGGCCTTTAACAAACCGGTGTATATATCGTCCAATTTCAGATAGTCCCATGTCCTTTTGATGTAGATTGTAGAATTGGTGCCCAGCAGGATTGTACTGACGAGGTAGCCGCCTATAATCCCAACTATGTCAGACAACATAACCAATACCGGCATTACAAATAGAGCGGCCAGGAATCTTGGGACCACGAGAAACTTTATGGGATTGGTAGCCAGGGTGTGAAGGGCATCAATCTGTTCTGTAACCTGCATAGTGCCCAGTTCAGCGGCCATAGCTGCCCCAACTCTGCCCGAGACCATCAGTCCAGAAAGCACAGGCCCAAGTTCCCTAACCATAGATAGAGCAACTACTGTACCTACGAATGCCTCAGCATTGAACCTTCGAAATCCTGTGTAACTCTGCAGAGCCAAAACCATCCCGGTAAAAATAGACATTATAAGCACTACAGGGATGGAATTAACCCCCACTTCTTCCATCTGTTGCACAATGTTTTTGAGGTTTAGAGGGGGACGAAATATCCACATGAGTGTCTTTATGAAGAGAAGCATTATTCTTCCACTCTCTTCAATAAAGCTTATTACTAGAGAACCCGAAAAAGCAAAGAACTTAAACATAAGTTTTCTTCCCGATAATCTTTCCGCCTTTTATGTAAATCCTGGGGACACGCTTGCTTACCCCACAAAAGACCTCATAGGATATAGTCCCGATCTTATTAGCCATCTCATCAGCGGAGATTTCTTTGTCTCCCTGTCTACCTATTAAGACTGCTTCGTCACCTACCTGTACATTGGAAACTTTGGTTACATCGACCATTGTCATATCCATACACACAGTTCCCACCACCGGCGTCTTTTCCCCTCCAACCAATGCTGTCCCTCTGTTGGACAGGAGCCTGCTATAACCATCTGCATAGCCGATAGGTAAAGTAGCTATAACCGAATCCCGTTGAGTTACAAAAGTCCTTTTATAGCTGACACCATATCCCGCAGGGACACTCTTTATTTGCATAATCTCTGTCTTTAAGCTCATAACCGGTTTCAAGTGGATCTTTTCGGCAAATCTGGAAGAAGGGTATGCCCCATAGAGCATTAAACCAGGTCGCAACACGTTGCAAAAGGAAGGCGGCAAATCGATAGTTGCGGCACTATTGGCAATATGCCTTAAGGGAGGGGAGAAACCCAGCATGTCTATTTCTCTAATGCATTTTTCAAATCTCTGAAGTTGTAAAAAGATAAAATCTCGATCTTCCGGGCTATCTCCATCAGCGGTTGATAAATGAGACAGTACCCCTTCAACCTCTAGATTCGCCATATCCTTTAATTTACTAAAAAATGGGACTATATCTTTGTGTGAGATTCCAAGCCTTCCCATACCCGTGTCGATCTTTACATGAACCTTAACCTTCTTATTTACCCTTTTACCTTCGTCAGACAATCTTTGGGCAGTATTTGAATCAAAGATGACCGGAGTAAGATTGTATTCAATAGTTTCCTTAATCTGTCCTTTGAACACACCGTTCAATATGATAATCGGTATCTTTATTCCTGCCTTTCTCAGAGAGATACCTTCTTCACATATGGCCACACCAAGCAGGTCTACCCCTAACCTCTGGAGCTCTTTCGATATAAATGTGGCGCCATGTCCATATCCATCGGCTTTAACAACAGCCAGCATCTTCGTCTCTTTGCCAACTTTTTTCCGTAGTTGTTCATAGTTGAACTTTATGGCATCAAGATCGATTTCGGCAATTGTAGGGCGGTGAGGTACCAACTTTTCCCCTTATTAGTTGTTCTTCTTGCTTTAGCTACCAGTCTGGGAAATGCAGTGGCGTGAAAATATCTGATTAATCGGTTCGTGTCAAGGGGTTTTCCC